>WRLZ01000011.1 GCA_009777365.1 Candidatus Saccharimonadota bacterium
TTCTGGTACTGATACTTACCCCAGTCGATGAGTTTTACTACTGGTGGATTGGCGGCAGGGGAGATCTCTACGAGATCTACTTTGTCCCTCTCGGCCAAAGCACGAGCCTCAGTAATGGACATGACGCCGAGTTGTGAGCCGTCAGCGTCAACAACGCGAACCTCCTTGCTTTTTATGGCCTCGTTGATTCGAATTTGACTACTATTCAAGCTCGTTACTCCTTGTTTTCCTTACTGATGTTCCATTAGAGCATAGCATCGCTACTACACTCCCACCCAGTATAGCACATCTGCGAAAAAATTGCAAGCAGATTCCAGTTAAACCAAATCACATTTTTATCTCTTGCCGGTACTGCAATGCCTCGCCAACATGCTTCACGCTTATCTCTTCGTCGCCCGACAAATCGGCTATTGTCCGAGCCAATTTCGCTACCTTGAAGTAGCTGCGGGCGCTAAGTGATAGTTTCCTGCCAGCATCGGCAAGTAGGCCTAGCACATTATCGGATAACCCGAGCTTATTTTTTACATAATCCGACGTCATATTGCTATTATAAAAATTACAACACCCGAAGCGTTTATGTTGCCTATCACCAGCCGAACAGATGTCGAGTATAGCCTTTTTATGTTGTGTTTTTGACAACACTCTATTCTGGCATGCTTCGATTAAGTCGTCGCTATTCACTCTCGCTACATTAACCACCATATCAAAACGATCGAGGAGCGGCCCTGAAAGTTTCTTATTGTAGGCATAAATTTGCGTCTGCGTGCACTTGCACTCGCGGGTAGAATCGCCCAAGAATCCACAAGGGCATGGATTCATAGTAGCCATTAGAAGAAAATCCGCAGGATAGGAAATCTTTGCGTTCGCGCGGCTGATGGTGATTTTCCTGTCCTCCAATGGTTGACGAAGCGCTTCCAATACGGATCTCGGGTATTCTGGAATCTCATCCATAAATAGTATCCCGTGGTGCGCCAAACTGATCTCTCCAGGTTCCGAGCGGCTTCCTCCGCCTATTATCGCCATAGACGAAGCCGTATGATGCGGGCTTCTAAAAGGCCTCAAAGGCTTGCCCTTATACGGACTTGTTAGGTTGTAGAGCTTAACCACGTCAATCTCCTCGCCAGGCGTTAGCGGCATCAAGAGGTTTTGCGCCACCCTCGCAAGCATGGTCTTCCCGGACCCAGGCGGACCATGGAAAAGGATGTTATGCCGTCCCGCCAAGGCAATAACGAGAGCTCTTTTTGCCATCTCTTGGCCCAAAATATCATCCAAAAACGGACCTTCTGGTTTTTGAGGGCGCCAGCCTGCCCGGGGTGTTCTTTGCTCCTCCAAATGTTGTAATTTTTGTTCTGTAACAGATCTATTTCTTGAAGATGTTGTAATTTTTACAACACCACTCTTAGCGCTAGGTTCTATCAAAAAAGCTACCAAATCGGCTAATTTTTCCACGCCAATAATCTCTACGCCCTCCACGAGTTTTGCTTGGTCAACATTTTCGACCGGAACAAAAACTCTCGCTAATTTCTCGTTCTTTGCGGCCTCGACAATATTGATAATTCCACCTACGGCTCGAAAAGTCCCATCCAAGGCCAACTCGCCCGCGAAAAGAAATTTTCTAATATCCTCGTTTTTAATAAGCCCCTGCCGCGTCATTATCGATACCGCAATAGCCATATCCAAATGCGTCCCGTCCTTGCGGAGCTCGGCTGGCGCCAAATTAACAACCAACTTGCGATTCGGAAAGTCAAACCCAGAGTTCTTTATAGCGCTTCTTATCCTCTCCTTGGACTCCTCGACAGTTTTGTTTGCCATCCCTACCATGGCAAATCCAGGCAGGCCATTACTGGTGTCCGCCTCTACCTCTATTATTTTCCCATCAAAACCCATGGGCAGGGCACTCATCACTTTGCTTACACCTAACATAATTTCTCCTACGCCCATCAGTATATCGCAGGTCGCGAACTATTGCAAGCATAAGCGTTTTGTGGTACAATATGGGTCAGTATCGGCTTTAGCCGATGCCGTAGGCTCAATACCGGGGTCCCCGCGCAGCAGGGGTGGCTTGGTAGCGAAGGAGGATTCACTCCGACTGAAGCGAATGCAGCCTACAGATTAGGGGCTGACCAAACTTTGACGGTAATTTAACAGATTATACTAGCAAGTCGCTTGGATAAGCGTAATAAAACCAAATTAAATGCAAACGCATTTTCAAAGGTAAAAACTACTGTTGCTAACTTGTTTAGCTTCCCAGTTTTTGCCCCAGTTTTGGCTTAATAATTCCAAAACCATCCGTTCTTTTGCTCACAGTAGGGCAAAGATCGGGTGTCATATTTTACTACTGTTAAGACGCTAAACTAATCAATCCGTAGCGTCGGATCACTTGTGATTGAAAATACACTGGTAGAGTTTGTTTGTTCTTATTGCCAGATGTATTAACAAAGACGAACTAAGCTTGTAGATTGTATAATCCGTCATTATCGGACCGGAGGGAAGTACTCCGCAGCTCCACCAGTAATAATTTCGATCAACTACCACTAATAAAGGGTGGTTTTTGCATTCTGGTTCCGATGAAGCCCAAGGAAGAATTGAGCCACGGACTGAGGCGTATCCAGCATACGCCGAAGGAGTAGCGGAGATTCTGACATAGGGATTCGCGGAAATGGAATGAGAAAACCCCTGTCTGCGAGAATCAGGGGTTTTCGATTTAGTGATGAATGTGTTTGTGTTTAGTGATGTGAAGAGTTTTTGAAATTCTTTTTTGTTTTTGGCTTTTGATAAATTTTTTATATCAAAAGCTACTACTATAATATACTAAAATTATAACAAAGTCAATACATTTTTTATAAAAGGTGTTGTAATATTTACAACAATATGTGGAAAACTTTAACCTATTTATTTTCGTACAAATTTATCGACGAAGTCGATTCCGCAAGCCCTCGAGGGCCTTTCTAGAAGCCTCTTTGGCGCCAGGCTTTTCAAGATATGCTGGATAGGGTATAAAAAAGTTGAACATTTTACCCAAAAACCCTTGACATGCCGATTTCTTTACTATATAATGAAAACGTAATACTTTACATAAACCAAAACCAAACAAATAACTAAGCACCTTAAAACCAATGGATTAAACAGATATCAACAACTTTTGGCGTAGAAAAGGTGTCCGCTGCGTTCAACTTTAATAGTAGGGGCCACCTAGGCTCCGCCAAAAGCGTTGAGCGCGTGCTCTCATATCTCACAGCTTGAACCTTAACGAAACAAAAACTGTAAACAAACTGAAAAACCAAACGACCAGATAACCAAAAACAGACTTGAGCTGGAAAAAGAAACAAACCTAAAACCGGAAAATACCAAATCGGCGCTAGCGCCGCAGGCTCTTTAGTAGTGAGTCCGAATTCACTTCGGACGAACGATTGCAGCCTACAAACTATTGCAAAAGAGAAGAGAATACAAGGGCTTTTGTCCCCTTACGAGGGGGCGGTCAAACAGATTAAGTTGGCGGGATAACGGTCGCGACGATTAGTTAGATTACAATAGGTCGCTCTACCGCCTGCCAATTTAATCCATATCATTACAATCCATAAATAGTTGGTTGCGATTACTGATTAACTTAGGTAATCGCGTCGGAAGCCATTTTACGTAGCCATAAACTGAAAACCGAGGTAGGGTAAGTAGGCGGTTACATTGAGCATTAGTTGGAGAAGTCCGACTTGAACTTTTTAGACATAAGCGTATAATAAGCTTATGAGACGTGGCATAAGTAGATTCTTGGCACTCATCAGTGCAATTTCGGGGGTAGTTTTAGTAGTTTTGATCAACACGACTTCACCAACAGAGGTTGGTTTGTTCGGCGTATTTTTACTGTTCGTTCTGCTTTATTTCACTTGCCTTGGCCTCATCTATCTTATTCTGAGTGGTCTCCGTAAAATCCAGTGGTACCTTTCAAGTAAGAGTACAGAAAGCCGAAAATCGCTTTGGCCTTATGCAATATCCGGCGCCTTTCTTCCTCTAATTCTCCTGTCTCTTCGCTCTTTCGGTAGTCTTAATTTCTTTGGTGCAGCTGCCTGTCTTTCAGTTCTGGCCATAGTCTGGTTTTTAATATCAAAACAATAGTGTATTGAGCTTATGCTTGCATTATGAAATAAACGCCTTTATAATATAAGCATCTGGGAGAAAAGAAAATTTATTTTCTTTTCAGAAGATGCGCCATATTACATCATAAAATTATGATATAATATTAGTTATGAAGGTGTTTAGGATTTTTTTGCCACCACTAATGGCTGAAGCAATAGATAAGCTGAGTAGTCCTCATGAGCAGATGAAGAGATCAGAGAGGCTATTTTTGGCTTTTGGTAACATACTTAACCCTAATGATGAAATTATTCTAAAAATAACTACTGGCGGCGAAGACATACAGTACTTGGTTATGGCTGACGCCAGCCTAGAACACCAGCTCCGGCAAGTTATTCTCTCAGTTTACGAAACCGCGAGAATAGAGGAAGTCAGCCCTGGAGACTACGCCACTATGTACTCGCAAACAGATGAAGCCGTTTTAGACAAACATCCTTTCCGCGCGCTCATGCCAGATGATGAAAGCGCAAGGGTCGATCTACACAAGCACATCCTAGAAGCTTTCCAGTATGTAAAAAAGGGCGAAGTCGCAGAATTTGAAATCAGTTTCAAGCTAGCCCCGAAGAGAACCAAAAAATTATTGAGCTATAGTATGAGCCTTGATAAATCCAAAGAGGGCAATAATGTCCTGCGCGCCAAAGCCTCAGGAACGCTATTTGAGGCCTATCTACGTGTAAAGTTAAGAGCTAGTGCAGAACGAACCGAAACGCTCTCTACGGGCTTCAAAACGGCTCTCACGGCACATCTTAGTTCTGAAGGAGAATATAACGCTTTCGCAATCAGGCAGGCAGAAGGTCGCGGCGGTGTCATCTCTGCCTTCAACAGATTGCTTGGCAAAGTCCAAGTCCTAAACAGCTCCGAACTAGCAAGTCTATTTTATCTTCCCGAGGCAGAAGTTCTCGAATCTGGCAAGATGAAGCGCCAGATGATCAAAGAGGTCGACGGAGCTATAACAGTGTCCAGCGGCATATATCTTGGACAGAATGAATTTCGAGGCGACAAAAAGCCCGTTTTCCTAAGCGATGAAGACCGCCGTCGGCACACCTACATTCTCGGCCAAACTGGAACCGGTAAATCTAGACTACTGGAAAATCTCGCCCTCCAAGACATTAGCCGCGGCCGCGGCCTAGCTTTTATAGATCCTCACGGAGATTCCGCAGAAGAAATCCTCAGGCAAATCCCCCTACACAGATCTAACGATGTCATATATTTCAATCCAGCCGACATGGAATTTCCTATAGGCCTTAACCTTTTTGAATACGATCGAACTCGCCCCGAACAAAGAGATTTCGTTATCGGGGAGGCCATCTCTATTCTCTATGCGCTCTACGACCCGGACAAAACTGGCATAATTGGCCCCAGATATGAACACTGGTTCAGAAACGCGGCGCTCACCCTTATGAGTGATCCTAACGGCTGCTCGTTCCTAGAAGTGCCAAAGCTCTTTACAGACAAAAAATTCCTGGAATACAAACTACAGTTCGTTAATGAAGAGTGCGTCCTAGACTTCTGGAATTCTGAGATGAAACAGGTTGGCGCGCAAAGTAAAGCAGAGATGCTAGGCTGGTTCATCAGTAAATTCGGGGCTTTCGCCAGTAACCAAATGATGCGCGGCATAATAGGTCAAAACTCCAGCGGCTTTGACTTTAGGAGCGTCATGGATGAAGGTAAAATCCTAGTCGTCAACCTCAGTAAAGGCAAACTCGGCGAGATAAATTCTGGACTACTGGGCATGATCTTAGTTATGAAGATGATGATGGCGGCCATGTCCAGGGCAGATTCGCCAGAGTCCGAGCGCAGGGATTTCACCCTTTACGTCGACGAGTTCCAAAGTTTTGCCACAGATAGTTTCGCGACATTGTTATCTGAGGCGCGCAAATATCGTTTTGATCTAATCTTGGCCAATCAGTTTATGGCGCAGCTCTCCAGTAAAGTCCAAGCAGCCATACTAGGCAATGTCGGAACCGTCATCTGCGGCCGCGTTGGCGCCAATGATGCCGAAATCATGGCAAAGCGTTTCTTGCCGGTGTTTGACTCCTTGGAGCTCACCAGATTGCCCAATTTTCAAGCTGTCGCTTCTGTCTTGGTCGACAATACCCCATCTGGTGCATTCAACCTCCAGCTTGCGAACCCTGGTAAAAAACTTGAACAAACTGACGACTTTGAGACTCTATTAGAGCGCTCCAGGCTCGTTTATGGCACGAAAAGGCAGGAAGAACCAAATTATGTAACAGTAGTACATAACAAAAGCAGTCAAAAAAGTTACACAATTTCGTCAAATTGTTCAAATTTTTTACAAGAATGGCGTGATATTAAGAAAAATCTGTAAATTTTTTACAAACGCTATACATTATGACCACCCCTGTTATCCTCCCCAAAACACCCTAAAAATACCCCAAAACCCGTGATAATTCAACGAAACGAACGATGAATAATGCTTGCATTTTCATCTGAGTGAGGCAGAATTAGCAATAGTTTTCGTAGAAAACTATTGACTTTTTTGACAAAGTGTGCTATAATACGCATAATGGGGAGTATTTGCTCCCGCTATCTTTTTCAGCTACCTCTGTGGTTAGCCCCAAAAATGTTGTAATTTCTACGTTTTTGATGTGCAGAGGTTGTTTTTCGTATCAAATTATGCTACGATAGAGATATGAGTGAAAAAAATACCTACAATTCACAACAGATACAGGTTTTAGAGGGCCTAGAGCCAGTCCGTAAGCGGCCAGGTATGTACATTGGGTCTACTGGCTACGACGGCATCCACCACCTAATCAAAGAAATCGCCGATAACTCCATCGACGAAGCCATTGCTGGATTCGCCACTACTGTTTTTGTCTCAGTCCAAGAAGACGGAGGAGTACGAGTCGACGACGACGGCCGCGGCATCCCAGTCGACTCACATAAGAAAACAGGCAAATCAACCCTAGAGACAATCCTGACAGTCCTACACGCCGGCGGTAAATTCGGCGGCGGAGGCTACAAAGTCTCATCTGGTCTCCACGGCGTCGGCGCATCTGTCGTCAACGCCTTATCCGACAAGCTTATTGCGGAAGTTTGGCGGGATGGTAATATATACAGGCAAGAATACTCCAAGGGCGTACCTCTGTCCGATCCAAAAATTGTTGGAAAAACCGAAAAAACTGGCACAAGTATAATCTTCTATCCTGACCCCACGATTTTTAAGGAAACTATTAGTTTCGACTACAACTGGGTAGTCAACTACCTTCGCCACCAAGCCTATCTGACAAAAGGCATCAGAACAGTCGCCAAAAACGAAGCCACTGGCGAAACTAAGACCTTTTACTTTGAGGGCGGTATCAAGTCCTATGTCCAAAGACTAAACGTCGGCAAAGAACCCATAGCTAACGATATTTTCTACGTTGAAAAACAAATTAACGACTCTGGCATCGAGATCGCCCTCCAGTATAACGAAACCTTCAACGAGAACGTCAAGCCTTTCGCAAACAACGTCCTCACTCCCGACGGCGGCACACACCTAACTGGCTTCAAGATAGCACTAGGTAGAACTATCAACGACTATGCTCGCAAAAACAGCCTCCTAAAAGAGAAAGAGGACAACCTTACTGGCGACGACATCAAGGAAGGCTTGACCGCTGTTATTTTGGTTAAGCTACCAGACCCGCAGTTTGAGGGGCAGACCAAGAATAAACTCGGCAACCCGGAAGTCCGTGGCTATGTCGACAAGGTCATGACAGAATACTTCGCCTACTATCTGGAGGAGAACCCAGCCACCGCCAAAAAGATTGTGAGTAAAGTCCTCCTGGCAGCCAGGGCAAGAAAAGCGGCCCGCGCAGCCCGCGAAAACGTTATACGCAAAGGCGCCTTCGAGGGGCTCAACCTCCCATCCAAGCTAGCCGACTGCTCAAGCCGCGATCCAGATTCTTGTGAGTTGTTCATCGTTGAGGGTAACTCCGCTGCCGGATCTGCCAAAGAGGGACGCGACAGCAAAATCCAAGCTATCTTGCCTCTGCGCGGTAAAGTCCTAAATACCGAGCGAGCGCGACTCGACAAAATGTTCGCCAACAACGAGATCGTTTCGCTGATTAAAGGCCTTGGCACAGGTATCGGCGATCAGTTTGACATTAACGGCCTTCGCTACGGCAAAGTCGTCTTCATGACAGATGCCGACGTTGACGGTTCCCACATTTCGACCCTCCTTTTGACCTTCTTCTTCCGCTATATGCCAGATGTTGTTAAAAACGGACACGTCTACCTAGCCAAACCGCCTCTCTTCGGGCTCATCAAGGGCACTGGATCCTCTAGGAAAATCGACTATGTATTCAACGAAGAGGAACTTGAAAAGATTCTAGCCGAAAAAATCAAGGAGCGCCGTGCAGCCGGCATAAAGATTGACGAGAATGCCGAACAGTTCAAGCAAGCTGGCTATAGCTTCCAACAACGCTTCAAGGGGCTTGGCGAAATGGACGCCGTTCAGCTCTGGGAAACCACCATGAACCCCAAAGATCGCACTATGATCCAAGTTACTATTGAGGATGCCGAAAGGGCCGATGCGATTTTTACGAAACTTATGGGCAACGAAGTCGAAACCCGCAAGAATTTTATCCAAGCCCGCGCCAGCAGTATAAAAATAGATGATTTGGATGTTTAATATATGAGTAATAATATAGATCTAAAAAAGAAATTATCAGCATTGAACAAAGAAAGTTCACTACGCGATCTGCAAGCCTATGTTCACGACATGGTCCAGGCCCGCGGTTTCGACAAAGACGAGAACCTTTCTAAGAAAATGCTCCTTATCACCGAAGAAGTCGGTGAATTGGCGCAGGCCATCCGTAAACGAGAAGGCTTGTCTATAGATATGAACGCCGACTACAACACCAATACTGAGAATGAAATGGCAGATGTACTTATTCTCCTTCTTGGCCTAGCCAACCTATGTGATATTGACTTAACAGACGCATTTATCGCCAAAGAAGAACTAAACCAGAAACGAACTTGGGGGAAACCATGAACGACGAGCAAGAAAAAACAGTAAAAAACCTGGGCATTGAAACTCAAACCGTTGAAAATGTCATGGAGGATAATTTTCTCCGCTACTCCATGAGTGTCATTATTGACCGCGCCTTGCCCGATGTGCGCGACGGGCTCAAGCCTGTTCATCGCCGAATCCTTTACGCCATGGAAAAGCGCGGCTGGAAAGCTCCAAACAAAACCGTCAAAAGCGCCAATATCGTTGGTGAAGTAATGGCCAAGTACCACCCGCACGGCGACAGTTCAATCTATGACGCCATGGTTCGCCTAGCCCAGCCTTGGTCTATGCGCTATACCCTAGTCGAGGGGCAGGGCAACTTCGGTTCCATGGACGGCGACGAAGCTGCGGCCTATCGTTATACCGAGGCACGCATGGATAAGCTCGGCGCAACCCTCCTTACGGATATTGACAAAGAAACAGTGGATTTTCGCGATAACTACGAAGGCACCGAGCAAGAGCCAACAGTTCTGCCAGCCGCCGTGCCCAACTTGCTTCTAAACGGCCAGATGGGTATTGCTGTCGGTATGGCTACCAATATGCCCCCACACAACCTAAACGAAGTCATCGATGCCACCATCGCCCAGATCGACAACCCAGAAATTACCCTAGAAGAATTACTGAAATTTATCAAAGGCCCAGATTTCCCAACTGGTGCCGAGGTTTACGGCGGCGCTCCAATGAAACAGGCCTACAAAACCGGCAAAGGCTCTGTCGTCATCCGAGCTGTTACCCATATTGAAGAAACCAAAAAAGGCCGCTTTAATATCATTGTCGATGAAGTTCCATACGGTATGAGCAAGGAAGCCTTTATTCAGCGGCTCAGCGAACTGGCTCTGGCTAAGAAAATCAACCACATTGCCGGGGCGCATGACGAGTCCGCCAGAGGTAAAATCCGCGTTGTCATCGAGTTGAAGAAAGACGCTTATCCCAAAAAAGTATTAAACCAGCTCTACAAAATGACTGGGCTCCAAACCTCTTTCCACTATAATATGCTAGCTCTAGTTGACGGCATCCAACCTCGCATCCTCGGGCTGAAGGATATTTTGGCAGAATTTATCAAGCACAGACGTAATGTTGTCTACAGGCGAACTGAATTTGAGCTAAGGCAAGCTAAGGCGCGCGCCCATATTCTCGAAGGGCTCAAGATCGCGCTAGATCACATCGACGAAGTTATCAAAACCATCCGTGCCAGCAAGTCAGCCGAAGAAGCAAAAGTCAACCTGATGAAGAAGTTCGGCCTCAGCGAGCTGCAAGCTCTGGCGATCCTGGCCATGCAACTCAGGAAGCTTACAGGGCTCGAACGAGAAGCCATCGAAAACGAACTGGCCGAACTGATCAAATTGATGGCCGAACTGGAATCAATCTTGGCCGACGAAGGCAAATTGTTCGGCGTTATCAAAACTGAACTGCTGGAAATCAAGGAACGTTTCGGCGATAAACGCCGCAGTAAGATGTTCCGCCATGAAGTCGACAAGATGGACGATGAAGATCTGATCCCGGAAGAAGAGTCGGTTGTCGTCCTGACCGGAGATAATTATATTAAGCGAACCTCTCTCAGCGACTATAAGAAGCAAAATCGCGGCGGCAAGGGTAAACGTGGCATGACCACCAAGGAAAACGATGTTATCCAGCAACTCCTGACTATAAATTCTCATGACTACCTAGTTTTCTTCACCAATTTTGGCCGCATTTTTAGGATCAAAGCCTTTGAAGTTCCTGTCGCTAGCCTGGCAAGCAAAGGCACGGCCGCCGTAAACCTTCTCCAGACCAAACCGGATGAAAAAATCACCAGTATTATCAAGCAAGAGCGTGATGCCGCGCCCGAAGGCTATCTGTTCATGACTACGCTCAAGGGTACGGTCAAGAAAACTGCCGTCAAGGAGTTCGAGAATATCCGCATGAGCGGCCTGATCGGCATTAAGCTCGAAGACGGTGACGAACTTCGCTGGGTCAAGCATACATCCGGTAAAGACGATGTTATTATCTCAACCTCTGCTGGTAACGCCATTCGCTTCAATGAAGCCGATGTGCGTCCAATGGGCCGCGTTGCATCTGGCGTTCGAGGCGCTAAAATTCGACCCCTAGACCGCATCGTCGGCATGGACACAGTGATAGGCAACGACCAAAAGCTCATGGTCATCTCCCAAAACGGCTTTGGCAAGCTAACAAAAGTCTCCAATTTCCCAACCCATCGCCGTGGCGGTCTCGGCATTCGTGCAGCTAGTGTCGATTCCAAAACTGGCCCAATTGTCGAGGTACGATCTGTGCCGGAAGATGTCGGCGAAGTTATCATCATATCTAGCGGCGGACAAGTCGTACGAACAGAACTATCTGGCATATCCACGCTAGGACGCGACACTAAGGGTGTTCGAGTCATGCGCCTCGACGAAAGCGACGCGGTTGTATCTGTCGGCTTTGTGCCAAAAGAAAGCCCAACAGATCAGGATGATGTAAAAGAAGGAGAAGTCATGGGTATGGGAGGGGAAGATTAGATGGAAGAATGGGTGGTGAAGTGGCAATACATTGCTGTAATCGGACTTGGCTGGGCGGTTGCTCAGTTTATCAAGGCCATCGGGATTGTCGCTAGTAGAAGAGCTGAAGTTGTTGACGTCAAAAACTTGAACAAAACGACTCTAGCACGAAAATTCTGGCGCGCTCTCTGGATTTCCGGCGGTATGCCGAGCTCCCACACCTCTATTGTTGTCTCCACGGCGCTCTATATCGGCCTCGTAAACGGTTTTACCAGCGCGATTTTCGGTCTCGCCCTCTGTTTCGCAGTCGTGGTTATCTATGACGCGGTAAACGTCAGATATGCCGTTGGTATGAACGCCTTAACCCTCAACAAAGTAATCAAGCATGGCAGTATGAAAGTTGATACTGTAAAAGTCGTAAAAGGCCACACGGTTGCCGAGGCCATTGGCGGATTCTTTGTCGGCGTACTCGTTGGCTTTTTCGCCTTCTGGCTCTTCGGCGGTGACTTTTCGAGCATTTTCGCTACTCTCTAGCCCATTCCCCAGATCAAAAAGCATTTTTCGCATTTTCTGGACTTTTTGACCGAAAACCCTTGTATTTTTTCGGCCAGTATGATATAATGAGATCATCTTACTGCGGGGTTCACAGCTGGGGTCGTTCGTAAGCGCGATTTTAGTTGAACAATAGCGGTTGAAAAACCGCGCGGAGTAAGCAACTTTAACAATTTATTTGTGCAATATATAAGATATATTATTTAATATATCATCATCGTCAGTTCACGATTCTAAGTTTACTTAGAATCTAATCCAAATTTAATTTTTGGATATTTTGTTTAATTGAGTTTTCAAATAAACTCCATTAACAGCCTCTATGAGGTTATTTTGGAGAGTTTGATCCTGGCTCAGGATGAATGCTGGCGGCATGCCTAATACATGCAAGTCGAGCGGAAACATGGTCTCACTAAGCCCCGGAATTTTTCAGAGGTTTAGTGAGATTGATGTCGAGCGGCGGACGGCTGAGTAATGCGTGGGAACGTACCCCAAAGTGAGGAATAACTACTCGAAAGAGTAGCTAATACCGCATATGATCTTCGGATTAAAGGATTTATCTGCTTTGGGAACGGCCTGCGTGAGATTAGATTGTTGGTGAGGTAAAGGCTCACCAAGTCGACGATCTCTAGGGGGTTTGAGAGGATGACCCCCCAGACTGGGACTGAGACACGGCCCAGACTCCTACGGGAGGCAGCAGTAGGGAATCTTTCACAATGGGCGAAAGCCTGATGGAGCAATGCCGCGTGCAGGATGAAGGCCTTCGGGTAGTAAACTGCTTTTATTAGCGAGAAATATGATGGTA
>WRLZ01000012.1 GCA_009777365.1 Candidatus Saccharimonadota bacterium
ATTTTTTCTATTGAGCTTTTGGAGTTTAACTATCCTTACGTGAAGATTCGAGCGCATGTTTCCAGCGGAACGTATATACGTACTCTCGTGGAGGATGTTGGTAAGGAGCTGGGGGTGGGGGCGTATACGACTGAGCTTAGGCGGACGAAGATTGGCGAGTATGATGTGGGGGATGCGCTGGACTTGTGCTTATTTGAGGCTGCAACCGCTCAGTCGGAATGAATCCTCCTTCGCTACCAAGCCACCCCTGCTACGCGGGGACCCCGGTATTGAGCCTGCGGCGCTTCGCAATTATGAAAAGGTATGGTAGAATAAAGGTATGGATAAAGTTTTGTTAGAGATTGAGCAGTATGCGGTGAATGATATTTGGGAATGGTTTTTGAATACTGGGATACCGGTGGTGCTGACATTGGTGTTTGGGTGGTTGATATATAAGTTTGGCGGGTGGTTGCTTCACAGGATACTCTTTAGAATTATCTATATTTCAAAGCGGCGGACTTGGCCGAAGCGGGATGCGGAGAAGCGGGCTAATACATTGGCGGGTTTGGCGAGGATATTTTGGAAGATTGCGACTATTATGGTGTTGGTGAGTTTGGTTGTGCGGCTTCTGTTTCCGGAGGTCAATCTTGGGGCTATTGTGGCCGGGTTTGGTGTGGTTGGTTTGGCGGTGGGATTTGGCGCGCAAAGTTTGGTTCGGGATTTGTTTGCGGGGTTGTTTATTATTTCGGAAAACCAATATAGGGTTGGGGATAAGGTTGAGCTGAAATGGAATCCGCCGAATGCCGCGGTGGGGCGGGTTATTGAGATTGGCGTGCGGACGACGACTCTTCGGGATGAGGAAGATAATATTATTTTCGTGCCGAATGGGGCGATTATTCAGGTTATGAACAAGTCGTTGAAATATCAGTTGGACCGAGACGAAGGGGAAGAGGGAGAGAAAAAACCGGCGAAGAAGGCCAAGAAAACCAAATAAACTTGACTTTTTGCGGGAAGTGTGATATAATGGAGGTATAATCCCCCGAATTTGGGGGAAAGGGGGAGGTGTATGCTCGAAAAATTGGCGGAGAAGTTGAAATTATTGCCAGCGAATCCCGGAGTTTATTTTCATAGAGATAAAGACGGGAATATTATTTATGTTGGGAAGGCGGCGAATCTTCGAGCAAGGGTGAAAAGCTATTTTAATAAGGATGCGCGGAAAGATGTGAAAACGCGGGCGCTGGTTGAGGATATTGTTGACGTGGATTGGATGGAGACGGAGACGGAGCTTGATGCGCTTTTTCTTGAGAGCGAGATGATAAAGAGGTATAAGCCGAAGTATAATATTTTGCTACGGGATGATAAGAATGTAATGTACCTCAAGATAAATTTCAAAGACGAGATACCGATGGTGGAGTGGACGCGGGAGCCGCAAGACGATGGGGCGGAATATTTGGGACCTTACTATTCGGGGGGAGTTGTGAAAAATGCCATGCGAGTGCTTCGACGTGGGTTTCCGTATTTTGCGAAAAGACAGCCGTCGAGATTGATGAAGCAAATGGGACTGGAGCCGGTGATTGAAAATGATGTTGACGCTAAAGAATATAAGAGTAATTTGCGAAAGTTGCTCCGGATTCTTCGAGGAGAGAGGGCGAGAATGTTGCCGGTACTTGAAAAAGAAATGAATAAGGCGGCTAGAGATCTCGATTTTGAAAAGGCGGAGAAGTTGAAGCGGCAGGTGTTTGCGCTAAAGGCGCTTCGTGGGCAGATTGTTTTTGCGGATAAGGAGTGGGCGGATCTTTCGAGCGACGAGAGTTTGCGGGATTTGGCAGATATTTTGGGGCTTCCTGGCGCGGGGGATTTGAAGCGGATTGAGGGGTTTGATATTAGTCATCAGAGCGGGAAAAATGTTGTGGCAAGTCAGGTTGTGTTCAAAAATGGCGTGGCGAGCAGGATGGATTATCGGAAATATAAAATGAGGCAGGAGAAAAATGACGATACGGCGAATATGCAGGAGGCTGTGGTGAGGCGGATGCGGCATCTCGAGGAGTGGGGTCGGCCGGATTTGATTTTGGTTGATGGAGGAAAGGGGCAGGTGGAGGCGGTGGCGGATGTGCTTTGTCCGAGAGGTCTCAAGTATATTGGAATTGCGGAGAGGCAGGAAGAGATAATTATTGAGCGAGAGAAGTCGGGGGTGAAGGTGGATAGGGTTTCGGTTGAAAGGTTGGGTGGGAAAATGTATGAAAATGATAGGTTTATCACGATACTTTTGCCGGAAAATTCGCCGGTGGTGAAATTGTTGCAACGGGTGAGGGATGAGGCGCATAGGTTTGCAGTAAATTATCACACTTTGTTAAAGCGTAGAAACGCTTTGAAAAGTGTGCAAAAACTGCCTCGCTCGGAAAAGTAAGCAAGCTCACTTTTCTCTCGCTTCGTTGTTTTGTCATACTTTGCTGAAAAGGAGGCGATTTGTGCCTCCCGCGAAGAAGAAAAAGTAGCTGATTGACAGATTGATTGACCTGTGATAGACTTAGGGTATGGCTGGACATAGTAAATGGGCGACGACCCATAGGCATAAAGCGGTTGTTGACGCGAAACGCGGGGCTGTATTCACTAAGCTAGGGAATATGATTGCGATTGCGGCGAGGGCTGGTACTGATCCTGCTATGAATCCGAGCCTTGCGATGGTGCTTGAGAAAGCCAGGCAGGCGAATATGCCGAATGATAATATCAAGCGGGCGATTGCGAGGGCGGCGGAGAAGAATGCCAATGAACTTATTGAGGAAACTTACGAGGCGTATGGGCCGAGTGGGATTGGAATTATTATTGAGGTTGCGACGGATAATCGGAATCGAACGTTTCCCGAGGTGAAAGCGGCGCTCACGAAAAATGGCGGACGGATCGCGGAGAGCGGGAGTGTGGCGTTTCAATTCAAGCGACAAGGCGTGATTGAGATTGAAGGGAATTTTGATGAGATATTTATGACGGCAAGCGAGGTTTCGGGCGTTTTGGACGTGCAGGATGCGGGTGAGAATTTGGCTATCGTTTATACGGAGAGTAAGGATCTTATGAAGACGAGGGCTGAGCTGATTGAAAAAGGATTGGAAGTAAAAAATGCGGAGCTCCAATATGTGCCGCAGAGTATGATTGAGATGGACGAAGATGCGAAGGCGAAAGCCGAAAGGCTACTCGATGCTATAGATGATTTAGACGACGTGACAGCGGTACACACTAACGCAAGTTTATAAAATGGAGTTATAAAAATGGATGCTAATGATATAAGGAAAAAGTTTTTGGAGTTTATGAAAAAAGAGGGTCATGCGGAGATTGCGCCAGCGCCTTTGGTTTTGTATGATGATCCGACGACGCTATTCACGGGAAGCGGGATGCAGCCGCTTTTGCCGTATTTGTTGGGAGAAAAACACCCGGATGGAGAAAAGCTGGTGGATTCTCAGCCGTGTCTTCGCGCGCAGGATATTGATGACGTGGGAGACAATCGACATACGACGTGTTTCGAGATGCTTGGTGAATGGAGTCTGGATGGATTTGATAAGGAAAAGGAAATTCGGAAGACTTTCCGGTTTTTGGTAGACGAAATTGGGCTTGATCCGAAGAAGATTTATGTTTCGTGCTTTATTGGAGATGAGAAGAATAATATTCCGAGAGACGACGAGGCGGCGGAGGTTTGGAAGAGGGTTTTTGCTGAGGCGGGGATTGATGCTGGTATTGCGGAGATTGGCAGTGCTGAAGAAGGCGACAAGCGTGGAATAAAGACGGGCGAGCGGATTTTCTTTTATAATGATAAGGAGAATTGGTGGAGTCGTGCGGGTGGAATTGCAACGACGCCGATTGGCGATCCGTGCGGGCCGGATAGCGAGATATTTTACGATTTTGGTGAGGAAAATCATGATGCGAGTTATGGAAAAGCACATCCGGCGAGCGATTCGGGGCGGTTCATGGAGATTGCGAATAAGGTTTTCATGGAATACCGGCGGTTGGACGATGGAAGCTTTGAGAAAATGGAAAAGGGTAAGATTGATTATGGTGGAGGGCTGGAACGGCTAGCTGCGGCGGCGATTGATGAGGCGGATGTTTTTAGGACGAGCTTGTTCACGCCGGTAATAAAAAAGCTCGAGGAGATTTCAGGTAAGAAATACGAGGATAATGTAGAGAGTATGCGGGTGATCGCGGATCATTTGAAGGGAGCGGTGTGGTTGGCTTCTCAGGGGCTTGTGCCGAGCAATAAGGAGCAGGGCTACGTGATGCGGCGACTGGTGCGACGGGCAATTCTAAAGGCGCTTAATTTGGGGATTGAGGAAGATCTCTCGGAAAAAGTGGTGCCGGCTGTTTTGGGTATTTACAGGGAACAATATAAGGAGATGGTCTCGAGGCGTATGGAGATTATAGCAGTGTTGTCGAAGGAAGAGAAAGTGTTTCGGCAGACGCTTCATAACGGGCTAAGGGAGCTGGAGAAACTTTCCAAGTACAAGGACTTGATTGAAGGTAAAGATGTTTTCAAATTGCAGGATACGTATGGATTTCCGGCGGAGTTGGCGGTGGAAGAAATTGGCAAGAGAGAGATTAAACTGTCGGGAAAATGGCAGGAAGAGTTTGATGCGGAACTGAAGAAGCAGAGAGAAATGAGTCGGACGGCGACGAAGGGAAAATTCAAGGGCGGGCTGGAAGATCAGGGTGAGATGACGCTCAAGTATCATACGTTGGCGCATTTGACGTTAGCGGCACTACAAAAAGTGCTCGATAAGAGTGTGGAGCAGCGGGGGAGTAATATCAATGCGGAGCGAATGAGGTTTGATTTTAGCTGGGATGAGAAAATGACTGATGTGCAGAAGAAGGAAGTTGAGGATTTAGTCAACGAGTGGATAGAAGCGGATATTGCTGTGGAGTTTGCTGAGCATGATAAGGCGCATGCGAAAGATGTGTTGAAAGCGAGTGGCGCTTTTTGGGAGAAATATCCGGACATGGTGAAAGTTTATGTAATTGGAGAGGTTAGTTGTGAAATTTGCGGTGGGCCACATGTGGAGCGGACGGGCGTGCTCGGGGAAGGTGGCAAGAAGTTTAGGATTAAAAAAGAAGAAGCGAGTAGCGCGGGTGTAAGGCGAGTGAAGGCGGTGTTAGAAAAATGAAAACTTTCTTCTTCTACGACTTAGAGACGAGCGGGATTGATTCGAGGCGGGATCAGATTATGCAGTTTGCCGGGCAGAGGACGAGCCTAGAGATGGAGCCGATTGGCGATCCGGTGAATTTTTATGTGAAGATGAACAAGGAGAGGTTGCCGAGTGTTGGGGCGTGCTTGATCACGGGGATAAGTCCACAGGAAACTTTGCCGGATGGGCTGACGGAGCAAGAGGCATGCCAGTATTTGATGAGCGATGTGTTTACGCAAGATACGATTGCGGTCGGGTTTAACAATGTACGATTTGACAATGAGTTTTTGCGGCATATGTTTTTCCGTAACTTTTATGATCCATATGAGTGGGGCTGGAAAGACGGAAGAGAGACTTGGGATATATTGGACTTGGTGCGGATGGTGAGGGCGCTACGGCCGGATGGGATAGAGTGGGGATTCAATGAGGACGGAAGGGCGACGAACCGGCTGGTAGTGTTGGCGGAGCTGAACGGAGTTGTGCACGAGAAAGCGCATGACGCACTGAGCGATGTGGGCGCGACGATTGCGGTGGCGAAGTTACTGCTGGAAAAACAGCCGAAGCTTTTTGAGTGGTTGCTTTCGATGCGGGATAAGAAAACGATCCAAAAGATGGTTGGGGAGATGAAGCCGATTGTGTATACGTCGGGGAAATATGACGAGAAGTTTGATAAGACGACGGTGGTATTGCCGATTCACGTGAGTGCGCGGGAGGCGGTTGTTTGGGATCTTCGATATAGTCCTGAAGAGTTTTTGAAGATGAGTGACGACGAACTCCGTGATTTGATTTTTACATGGAACAACGAAGGGGTGTATGAGAAATACAAGAAGGGTGAAATACAGAAGGTGCCGGTGAAGGCCTTGAAGTTCAACAAGTGTCCGGCGATTGCGCCGCTTGGGGTCTTGGAGAAGGAAGATGGATGGGAGAAGATTGGACTCACTAAAGAAACTGTAGCGGCGAATGAAAAGATATTGAAAGAGAATGGTGTTTTTATAAAAAGAATATTGAAGATTTTCGCGGATCGGCCGGAGTATAAAGATAATAGTGGAGAAGAAGCTGTTCGGTTGCCTGAGATTGCAGAAGAGAAGCTTTATGAAGCTTTTGGGGATAATAACGACAGGATCAATTCGGAGATTACACAAATGGCGGACAAGGCTTTGGCGGCGAAATGGGCTGGAGATACAGAGAGTGCGCCGAGGTTTCTTGATTCGAGGTTGAATGAGATTTTGCCGAGATATTTGGCGAGGAATTTCTATGCGAAGTTGCCGCAGAAGGCGCAGGATGAATATGATGCTTGGCGGAGGCCTAGGATTGAGATTATGAAGCCTGGGTTCGATAAGGATTTGATGTCTGCTATGACGGATAATGCGGACGAGGCGGATGAGAAGAAGCAGAAGAGGGAGGCGTTTGTGCTAGAGAATCTTAGGCTTTGGTTGGATGATGTGTTGTCGTAGGTTACGAGTATAACAATAACTATCCTACCAAGAGGCTAATAGCCGCGAAAGCCTCTTAGTAGGATAGTTATTGTTAATAATCCTTGTCATTGCAGGCATAAGACCTGCAAGACGTCATAAAATAGCGATGACCACGATCTCATTTTGGCATCACAACGTTGAAGCCGATTACTGCATGGGCGTAGCCCATGGTCGGCGGATGCCAAAACTTGCGAAATCATGTGCTTCCTGGGATAGAAAACGCGAGGCTACGGGCGAATGACGACCACCCCACGAAAACCGTTCGTCGTATTAGTGCCGCCAGTATTGCGATTCAGGGACTCGACTCCAGCATTAGTGGTATTGCCCGACTGGCCGCCACGGATGAACCATGGGTTGATAGTTTCGACAGAATTGGCGTTCGCCCCCGACCACCCAGAGGTGGCTGAGAACATTTTCATCAAGACTGTCGTTGAGGCAGACAGGCCGCCAGGATTACTTATTAGGTCAATCCCTATCGCTAAAATGACAAGATTTTTCAATCTATACTAATTAGTATACATAAAAACGATTGTAATGACAATAAGCTACTCTCGTACAGAGTTTCTGAGATAGGCTAGATATTCACTAGTACCTGCACTGAAGCGAAGGTGTTTCTTGGCTATTTCGTCTATAACAGGAATGGATTTTTCACCAATTTGTTTGCAGATTAATTGTATATCACATAAAACGGAAAGTCTCTCGGCGCCTTCAATTACAACTTCGG
This sequence comes from Candidatus Saccharimonadota bacterium, assembly GCA_009777365.1. Taxonomy (GTDB): domain Bacteria; phylum Patescibacteriota; class Saccharimonadia; order Saccharimonadales; family Saccharimonadaceae; genus WRLZ01. The sequence goes on from WRLZ01000012.1 coordinate 7,341, forward strand.
GGTTGCCACATTTACGGCAAAGATCCTCGGGCTGTTCTATGACGAAGCTTTTGATTTCAATGATTTTTGATTCCGGATTGTTGCCGCCCATGAAGCCCGGTTCTTCTTGGTAGACTTCGTATGTTTTTTTGAAGTGAGCGATTTTTGCTCGACTCTTTTCAGTGTCTCCGGCTGTGGTTGCTTGCTTTACCATTGCTCCTCCTCTTTGTATTGTTTATCAATGGAGCCGTTCTAGGAATAAAAACGACACCGCATATGTGTGGTGTCTTACTTCCGTACGCAAACCGGCGCCTGCCGATTTGTATGCGATGCCGTTTTTATCGGCAGGCTCGCATTGGTTGAAGTAATGCGTTGCTAAAGTTTGCGATTATTACTAAAGTAAGACCACTATTTATATTATAGCATAAGACAGATTTATTTTCAAGCATTTTTGGCCTTTTCGAGAAGGATTTTAGCATATCTGATGTATGAGATATTGAACTGGTGGGGAAATCCGCTATATGTGCGTCTTGACAAAAAAAGCTCGCAGGAGGCTGAGATTATCTTTCTAGCTTAGCTTTAATTTCGGAGATTTGATCGCGAAGAAGGGCGGCTTGCTCGAAGTCGAGGTTGGCGCTGGCGAGGAGCATTTGGGAGTGGAGTTCGCGCATGAGCTCGGGGAATTCGGACTTGGGAACTTTGGAGAGATTGAGTTTCGGAGCTTCTTCTTTTTCGGGGATGATGGCGCGGAGGCCGAGCTTGATTTCACTGCCGACAGAGCGAGGTGTGATGTTGTTATCTTCGTTATACTTAATTTGGATAGCACGACGACGGTTGGTTTCGTCGATGGCGGTTCGCATTGAACCTGTAATATTATCTGCATACATAATTACTTTGCCCTCTTCGTGGCGAGCGGCGCGGCCGATGGTTTGGATTAAGGCTTGGACGCTACGGAGGAAGCCTTCTTTGTCTGCGTCGAAAATGGCAACCAGAGAAACTTCGGGAAGATCGAGGCCTTCGCGGAGGAGATTGATGCCAACCAAAACATCATAAACGCCCATGCGGAGATCGCGGAGAATGTCGGTGCGTTCCATGGTGTCGACGTCGCTGTGGATGTAGGCAGTTTTGACGCCACGATCGGTAAGAAATTCAGAGAGGTCCTCGGCCATTTTCTTGGTGAGGGTGGTGGCGAGAACTCGTTGGCCCTTGGCAACGCGCTTGTCGATTTCTTCGATGAAGTCGTCGATTTGGTTTTCGCTGGGACGGATTTCGATTTCGGGATCGAGCAGGCCTGTCGGACGGATGATTTGCTCGGCGACGTGCTTGCCGCTTCTTTCGAGTTCATACTCGTTTGGGGTGGCTGAGACATAGATGACTTGGTTAATATGGCGGTTAAATTCCTCGAAAGTGAGCGGGCGATTATCAAGGGCGGAGGGGAGTCGGAAGCCGTATTCGACGAGGGTTTCTTTGCGGGCGCGGTCGCCATTGTACATGCCGCGGACTTGGGGTAGGGTCATGTGCGATTCGTCGATAATGAATAATGAATCATCCGGGAAATAGTCTAATAGTGTCGCTGGAGTTTGGCCCGGGTCGCGGCCGCTGAGGAAGCGAGAATAATTTTCGATACCTTTGACGAAGCCGGTTTCCTTGAGCATTTCGATGTCGTACTTGATGCGCTGGGAGAGGCGTTGTTCTTCGAGCAATAAACCTTTCGAGAGAAACCACTTCTTGCGGTCTTCATACTCGGCAAGGATTAGGGGGATGATTTTCTCGACTTGTTCGCGGGGGGTGGCATAGTGGGAGGCCGGGAAAATTTTAATAGAAGGCATAGTTTTGATAGTGGACTTAGTTAGAGTGTCGACGATCTTGATGCTTTCGATTTCGTCGAAATTGAAAGCGATGCGGTAGGCGATATTGCCAGAGGCGGGGTAGATGTCGAGAGTGTCGCCCTTGATGGTGAAAGTTCCGCGCTTGAAATCAATGTCGTTGCGGGAGTATTGCATTTCCGTTAAGATGCGGAGGAGGCGGTCTTGCTTGAAGGGTTTGCCAGCTTCGATGGTGATGGACATGTCGGTGTAGGCTTCGGGAGAGCCGATGCCGTAGATACATGAAACACTGGCGACAATAATACAATCGCGACGTTGGAGGAGGTCGTCGGTGGCGGCGTGGCGGAGGCGGTCGATTTCGTCATTGATCTGCGAATCCTTTTCGATATAGGTGTCGCTTGATGCGATGTAGGCTTCGGGTTGGTAGTAGTCAAAGTATGAGACAAAATAATGCACGGCGGCGTCGGGAAAAAATTCCTTAAATTCACTGTAGAGTTGGGCGGCGAGGGTTTTGTTGTGTGCGAGAACCAGGGTTGGGGCGGAGTGAGACTGGATAAGATTAGCCATGGTGAAAGTCTTGCCGGAGCCGGTAACGCCGAGGAGAGTCTGCTCCTTGGCACCGGATTTCAGTCCTTGGGCGAGCTTGGCGATGGCTGTGGGCTGGTCGCCAGTCGGGGCGTATTTGCTGACAAGATTGAAGATTGACATATGGGTACATTATAACATATTGGGGTGAAAAAGTACAGGAGTGAACTAGCTCTATTACAATTCATCTTCTCTATCCTCTGGGTGGTCGGGAGGGTATGATGTGTCGGTTGACGTCGATCTTGCATGGTCTGGTAGGGGTGACTATTCTCTAGCAGGTTCTGGCACAGGCATCGAGTCTATTGGCAGCCGGAACGGAGAAGCTAGTGGAGCCCGCGGTTTTCGTGGGGTGGTTTTATACTCTGTCAGACGTTATATAACATAAGAGTTGGAAGAGGCTCTATCTATTGACAAAATATGATTGTAGGGTTATAATATATGATATAATCCCTTGAACAAGGATTATATCATAACTTTAGATTGTTAGGTTTCTATAATAATAGATTATCTAAATAATCTAGCAAAGCTTGTCATCTTGCAACTGACACAGTCGCCCAGAAAGGGGCGGCATCTTGTTTGGGGATAATATTGACAGATGAAGCCATCTGGTGTATAATATGTGGTATGAAATATAGTTTGGGATTAGATATAGGCGTGGCGTCCATTGGGTGGGCAGTCATAAACTTAGATAGGAAGCGAATCGAGGATCTGGGGGTGAGGGTTTTTGAGAAGCCAGAAAATCCAAAAGATGGAAGATCTTTGGCAGAGCCGAGGCGGACGGCAAGGAGCGCTCGGCGGAGATTGCGAAGGCGACGTCAACGCTTGAATTATTTGAAACGATTTTTTGTGGAGAATGGATTGTTGACTGGGGAACGAATTGAGGAGATTTTGACACCTCGTGGAAATGCGAAAAATCCTTATGAATTACGAGAAAAGGGGTTGAAAGAAAAACTTGAAAACGACGAATTGTTTGTTGCTTTGTATCATATTGCCAAGAGGCGCGGATATAAATCGAATCGGAAATCAGTGGAGGAAGAGGATAAGAAGGGTGCCGGCAAGGTGTTGGAGTCGACATCTGAAAATAGGAAATTATTGACTAAGTATGAAACTGTTGCTGTGGCATTGAATGCAGATGGTAAATTTGCCAAGAATAAGCGCAACAAGGCGGATAATTATAGCAATTCGTTTATTCGGGAGAACTTTTTGGCGGAGATTGAGGCGATTCTAAAAGAGCAGCAAAAACACTATGAGGAATTGACCAACGAGAGAGTCGAAGGTTTGTTAGGAAGAGGAAAAGACACGGATTATAAGGGGTTGTTTGATCAGAGACCGTTTATGACGCAGGAGCTTATTGAAAAGATGTGCGGGATATGTCCTCTTGAGAAAGATCAGCCACGGGCACATAAGGCTTCTTTGACTTTTGAGATGTTTCGGTTGGCGCAAGACTTGGCTCATTTGACTTACAATAGTGGTAAGCAGTTGACCGAAGAGGAGGTGCAGAAGTGTGTCGAGAGGTGCAAGGATACTGCAACGGTAAAATACAAACATATTCGAGAAGTCTTGGGATATAAGAATGACACGAATTTTACATTTGACTATATTCGCGGGAAAGATCCCAAGAAAGAAGATTTAGAAAAGAATTTGTTCGCAAAAGAGGATAATGATTTTACGAGATTAAAATTTTATCAGGCTGTGAAGAAGGCGCTGAAGGAGTTCCCCGACGAGTGGGGCAGGGTCGAGGCGGACGAGGATTTGTTTGATAATATCGGATATGTTTTTACGGCGAATAAAGACGATGAGGCGATAATGGCCGGGCTGAAGGAGTTTGGTGGGTTGTCGGACGGGGCTGTAGGTGCGTTGGTCTCAATGAAAGAATCTTTTTCTGGGTTTGGGCATTTGTCGGTAAGAGCACTAAGGAAAATTACGCCGTTTGTATTGCGGGGCAACACTTACGACAAGGCGATAGAGATGGCTGGATATTCGTTTGGGCAGAAATTGTCCGGAGAGAAAAATAAATTGCCGCCGCTGAACGAGGATGAGGCTCATCAGCTCACGAATCCGGTGGTGAAAAGGGCGGTTTCGCAGACTATCAAGGTTGTGAATGCGGTTATTAGGAAATATGGTGCGCCGACTAGGGTTAGCATCGAATGTGCGAATGAATTAGCGAAGAATTTTAAGGATAGAAGCGATATTAAAAAGGCGCAGGATGAGAATGCAGAACGGAACGAGAAAATAGTGGGAAGATTGAAGAGTGAATTTAATGTCGTAGATCCGACTGGTTTGCAGATTAGTAAGTTTAAGTTATATAACGACCAAGATGGGAAATGTTTGTACTGCGGAAAGCCGATGGCTTTGGCTCAGCTCTTTTCGGATGAGCACTATGGAGAGATCGACCATATCATTCCGTTTTCATACTGTGGAAATGACAGCAGGGGGAACAAGGTTTTGGTGCATAATGAGTGTAACCAAAACAAGCGTAATATGATGCCGTATGAAGCGTGGGGGAATGACGAGGATAGGTGGGCGAAGTTTGAGGTGTTGGTAAATAGCAATCCGAAGATTCCATATGCCAAAAAGCAGCGGCTGCTTGCAAAAACTCGACCGAAAGAAGATTGGAATAGTAGGGCGTTGAACGATACTCGGTATATCACAAGGTTTATGTCACGGTTT
>WRLZ01000013.1 GCA_009777365.1 Candidatus Saccharimonadota bacterium
CTCTCAATATCGTCTGGCGTCAGAAGGTGCTTCTTAAAATCGCTAATGATACTTAGATACACCCCTAAGTTCTCCCGATAATAATTCCTATTTATATCATCAAACGGCAAACTATCCAAAATCCTTTTCAGAATCTTGTGCTGCCCAAGCTCATCAATCGTCCGCTTCAAGTTGTATTCTTCAAAATAATTCGGGTATCCTGTGATCAAATTCTTGGCAAACTCGTGATACGTGCTAATCGTGATTTTTTCCGCTTCCTTGCCAATCAATCCAAGTAGCCGTTCATGCATATTCCTCGCGCCCGCCTCCGTAAAAGTAAGACAGAGAATATTATCCGGCGAAGCATCAGTCTCTTGCAAAATATTCGCCACACGAAGAGATAGCAACTGAGTCTTCCCGGTTCCCGGCCCAGCCACCACCAACACCGGCCCATAAATTGCTTCCACCGCCTCCAGTTGCTCCGGATTCAGCCTAGCCAACTCTTCTCCAAACTTCTTCATAATTCAGGCCTCCAAACAAGCGAAATTGCTAGTAGTCGGGACCGACACCAGTCTCAACCCTCTCCAGCGCCCCTTCGGTAACCGAAAGCGTATCGGCCAACACATTGCTCAGCTCCCCATAGGTTCTAAATCCAGCCGCAAACGGATGCCCGCCGCCCCCAAAGAATCCGGCAATCTCTTCCGCAATCGGACTCTCCGTACGAATCTTCCCGGTTATCTTCCCGTCAGGATATGTCTTAAACACTATAGCCGTATTGACTCCACTAACCATCCTAAGCTCGTCCAAGATCAATATGCCGGGATTGTATTGGTCGGAATACTTCTGAATCTCTTCAAAAGTAACATGCACGACAGCAAGCCGTCCATCAAGATGGTATTCGGTTTTCTCAATCAACTTCGCCTTATACGCCAAAATCTCCGGCGTCATCTTCGAGAGATCACGCCTCGCGTTGTTGATCTCGCTTGGAATAGCCCCAAACTCTATCAACTTCGAGGCAATCTGAAACGTTAGCGATTTTACACTATCAGTCGTGAACCCAAGCGTATCGCTCGAAATCCCCGCAAGCAAGTTCCTCGCCACACTCGGACTGACCCGCCACTTCAGCGTTATCGCAATCTTGAAAATAATCTCACAAGTCGCAACCGCATCTTCCGAAATCAGCAGGTGGTCGAAAGGCAAATCCGTCTCGGTCAAATGGTGGTCAATCACAACCACCGGATGCGTAAAGAGGAAGTTCTTAATGACCTGATCGTTCAGCGTCTTCGAAAGCAAAGTCTGCGACGCAGTATCGACAACAATAGCCAAATCCGCATGATAGTCGAAAATATCCTCGCTCCTCTCCCAGCCGCGAAAATACCTAAGGTACTTCGGTATATCAACCGGGCAATAAATCCTAACCTGCTTCCCCTGTTCCGTCAAAAGATCCTCCAAAGCCAAAGCCGCCCCCAAGCTATCTCCATCCGGATTCTCCGCTTGAATAATCACTATCCTCTCAGCCTTGTTTATAGCATCCTTAAAATTTGAATATTTCATCTGTCCGTTCCTTTCTTGTAATTCTTAGCATATTTTGGTAGTTCACTACACGCAAACCATCTATCGGCGTTAGCCGATGCCGTAGGCCCTTTAGTAGTGAGTCCGAATTCACTTCGGACGAACGATCTGTAGGCTCAAAAATACGGTAGGAATTACTCATAGTGTCTGCCGCCCCTCGAGCGCATGTGTCAACGTCATACTATCAGTATACCCCAAATCCGCTCCAATTGGAAGACCCCTGGCCAGCCTTGTGATTTTCGGTGACGCCTCCTTGAACTCTTCCTTAATGTAATTCGTCAAAAATATCGCCGTCGACTCCCCCTCGATACTCGCCCCCGTGGCTATGATAATCTCCTTGATCCCATCGTCCCTTATCCGATCCAGCAGTTCGCGGATATGAAGCTCGTCTGGGGTTATCCCGTCCAGTGGCGAAATAGCTCCCCCCAGCACATGGTACATACCGGAAAAGTTGCGTGTGTTCTCTATGGCAATAATATCTAGCGGCTCCTCAACAATCATCACCAACCCCCTATCTCTTGTTTCGTCTTCATAAATCGGCGAAACCTCAGCATCCGCGTCTATCAGCGCAAAAGTTTTCGGGCAAAACTTCACCTTCTTATGCAGATCTTTTAACGACTCGGAAAGTTTACGAGAAATATCCGGCGAGCTTTTCAGCAAAAAACAACCATACCTCTCCGCCGTCCTCGCCCCAACCCCCGGCAACCTCCCCAAATCCTCAATAGTTTCTCTCAGCGCTTCTGGTATCAACTGTGTCATAAGTCCTCGTTTTTATAATTCGCCCAGTAGGCAAGAATTACTCTCCGCCGCCTAGCCCCATCTGGCCCAAGAGTGGCTGCATTTTTTCTGCCGCAATCTGTTGCGCCTTGGCAAAACCATCATTCACGGCGCTTTCTATCCATCTCTCGAGCTCCCTTATGTCATCCATATCAACCTTCTCTGGGTCAATCTTGATCTCCTTCACCTTGAGTTCCGCCGTAATCCGCACTAAAACCGCCCCATCACCCGCCTCGACCTCAACAATCTCCTTCGCCAATTCTTTCTGCGCCTTGCGAACTTGATTGATCATTTTTAACTGATTAAACATTATTAGTTACCTCTCCCCACCATTTGCTTTTGTATATTCCCATTCTAGCATTCTTTAATATTTTTTGCAAGCAAAAACGCCGCTAGGCTTAAGCGGAGTGCGGATTGACTCCGCACGTAGCGAGTTTGATCTCGGACCCAACGTAGCGCTTCTCGGGTTCCCCGCGCTAGCGAATGTAGCCTAATCTAACGCGAGCAAGTAAAACACTGTCCTCTGATCGGTTGAAGCGATAATTTGCGACGTCTTCCACTCGGACACCTCCGGTGGAGTTCCGTCCGTAAGAAATAGCTGATAGTCTGGCTCCTTGACGTCCAGCCCCTGCCTCATCGCAACCAGCTTCCAAAACTCGCCGTTATCGCTTTCTGCGTCAATAGTCATCCTGGTATTTTCCGGCAAATCCGCCTTCTCAAGCGTATCAAGAGCCAATGTTACCGACCTGTTGAAGTCAGGAGAGTATCGCGTCGACAGAGTGAAGAAATCCAAATCCGTCACCACTATCGCCATGGCAATAATCGCGCACAGAGCAAACCCCGTTGCGTTAGCGTACGGATTGATCGGGAAAAGCGTCTTCCATCTCGTAAGCAAGAAGTGCAACCCCCAAGCCGCAATAAGCGCTATCGGCACCACTAGCGCATACACCAGACTAGTATTTGCCCAAACCTGCGCCACCGACCCCACCAGCCAAAACATCAGCAAATAGCTTCGGAAAGTATATCGGTTTTTTATCATCTGCCCAATCCCAAGCACAAAAAGCCCAAAGATCGCCAGATTAAATATCGGCGCCAAGCTCGCGCCCACCACTCCAGCCCTAAACATAAAGACTTGATCAAGCATTGTGGACGAAAAATTACTCCATATCTCGCTACTCCAAACCGGCAAAAACAGCCCCTTGACCAAGTTTATATCAAAAAACACACTCACCACAATAGGCAAACAAATCACCGCCGCCGGAATTGCTCCAAACAGATAAGCCTGCTTCTCATTGGTATTAAGATAAAACCGTGTCTTCGGGTGCATCAGTAGCGCTACAGCCGCAAAAATAAGCATATATGCCATAAAGGGCGTATATGCCGCCAGAGATCCCACTACAAACAGCGCTATAATATACCTATGTGACTTTTGCGGATGTATCGCAATCTGATTGATAAGAAATATAATGAGTAGCGGATAAAAAACATAAAGAATCCCAGGCGTCCCCGACGAAACCGCCAACAGGAACCCAGTCATGGTTACAAATATCAGCGTCGTAAAGCTCGCGATAATCGGCGAAAACCATCTCTTCGCCACACTATTCATCAGCCACACAGACAAAATCCCGAAGACCAGACTCGGCAACTTTATAGCAAAAACACCAGCCCCAAACAGCCAAAAAGTCAGCTTCTGGAGCAATACATAAGGGAAATTAATTAGCTCAGCCGAAAAAACTCTATCGAGAGAGAGGGTGCTCGTCCTTAGCGCCGAATCCATCTCCGCCTCGCTTATCCACCTGCTAGACACCACCGCATAAAACAGAATCAACGAAAGAACCGCAAGAAAAATCGCCGCATAAATACTGGCATTCTTCCGCTTCCAAAACTTTCTAAGTCGCCGCATAACCAGCTTTTTACGCACACGGCTTTTCTTAACCTGAGCCTTCGCTGGCTCCGATTTCGCCTCCTTAGCCTCGGTTTTCGGCCTTGTTTTCACTGGCTTCTCCTGTTTCTTCATCTCCCACCCATCCTAAAGCTTACTTCTTCTTATCATTCCCGCCATATTCGTTCAAGATCATTGAATACGTTCGGCCGAGAACAGATTGCCTCGCCAGATCTTCCCATAGCTTCGACTTCTTGTCGAGTTTGGCTGGCATTTTCTTCTGCCCCTGTTTTCGTCCCTTGTTGGAATATTCATGCTGTTTGAGCAGGTATTGGTAATTCGCCTGGACCTCCTCATCTTTCGGCTTGATCTCCAAATCGTTCGCAAGCTGGATCAATATAAGCTGCGACCTAAGCGTCTTTAGCGCATCAGTTTCGTATCGCTCCTTAGCCTCCTTGTCGCTCCATCCCTGCATCCTCGCCACACCCTCCATAGTTAGTCCTTGCCTCTCCAAATTCTCCCTTGTCGAGTTCATAAACTGTTCATAATTAGATTTCACCAACTTCTCCGGCAGATCAATCTTCGCCTTCTTGTCCATCTCCATCAAGAAATCATCAATCAGCTTCTTCTCGGCCTGTTCTTTCTTGCTCTGGTTCAAGTGGTTCTTGATCAAGTCCTTGAAATCCTCCACACTCTTCGCCCCAAAACCTTTGGCAATATCATCTGTCAACTTCGGCGTCTCCATCTCCAAGACTTTCTTCAGCTTCACCTCAAAGACCACCTTGGCCCCAGCCAGTTTTGTGTCAAAATAATTCTTCGGAAAATTAAGCTTCAACTCAAACTCGTCTCCAGGCTTATGTCCGATCACCCCATCCTCAAACCCCTCAATAAACGTGTTCGATCCGAGCTCCAACTGATAATTCTCCGCACTTCCATTCTCAAACGCTTCGCCGTCTTTCTTGCCCACAAAATCAATCACCGCCATATCGCCAGCCTTAGCCGCGCGATCCGCTGGCTTCGGATTCGCTCGCGACTTCAAGATCTTCTCGACTTCCGCATCAATCTCCTTGGCAGTCGGCTCCACCAATGTCGTCTTGATCTTCAGCTTCTTCCAATCTGGCAACTTGAAGTTCGGCACAACATCAGTCTTCAGTTTCATCGTCATCTCCTGATTCGGCACGAACTTATCCATCGAAAGCCCCTCCGCCCCGCCAATCACGGCAAGCGTCTTGCTCTCAACCTCTGGCAAAAGCTTATTCTTCGCCAAGTAATCCGCCATATCCTGTATCAACCTCATCTGATTAACCTGCGACTCCACCAAATTCATCGGCGCCTTCCCCTGCCTAAACCCCGCAATCTTCACACTCGGCGCCATGCTCTTCAGCACTTCCGCCTTCGCCTCTTCCAAATCTTTCGCATCAAAACTCGCGACAAACTCCCACTCTGTCTTATTTATTTCCCTAATCTCTACCTTCATACTACTGATTGTAGCACAAAGTTCCACATTTTGCAAAAACCCACCTACATTTCAGAGGTAAATACCTCCCATTGTACTACAGTATAGCATACTTTGTCAAAAAAGTCAAGTGAAGCTGCCGAAGCGTAAGCGGAGGCCCTTTAGTAGGCGGGTCAAAATCACACTTTTGACCCACCGAATGCAGCCTCCAAAAAACACCGTTTCTTGATGCTTAAATACTATTATGTTATACTACAGTTATGAGCCGAGAAAAATCAATTGTAGTAAAAGTCGACACCTGGACATTCGTCCGCTTCTGGCTAGTCGTCGTCGCCTTCTTGGCCGCCGCTTGGATACTCTGGTCAATTCGCGCTGGCCTCGTCATCATCCTTACCGCCCTCTTTTTCTCAGTCATCCTAAACCCCCTAGTCTCCCTTATCGCCCGTCGCATCGGCGGCAAATCCAAACGCAAGCGTCGCACTCTGGCGATCCTAATATCCTACATACTGGTTGTCGCAGTAGTCGGTGGAGTTATCGCCGCCATCACCCCCCTAGTCATCTCCCAAGTCAAGCAATTCTTCGAGATCGTACCCGACATGATCGAGGGCTCAAATATTGGCCTTAGCTCCCTGGCTGAATTTGCCGAACGTCACGGCGTAGGTGAATATTTGCACGAAATGATAGACGGCTTTAGAAACTCCATGCACGCCATCCTTGGCGATTTCCAAGGCGGAATCCTAAGCGGCGCTGGCTCCCTTATGTCTTTCTTCACCTCTTTCTTCGTCGTTGTTGTCCTTACCTACCTCTTCCTCTCCGAAGGCTCCGTACTCATGAAACAATTCTGGGAAGAGCACTCCAACTCGCCTTCCAGCACCAAACTCCAGCGAACTTTCTCCCGCATCGCCAAGGCCTTTTCCGATTACGCCCAAGGCCAATTACTCGTCGCGGTTCTCGCTGCTTTTTCTTCCGCCGTCATAATCTCCATCCTCTCCTTCTTCTCCGACGTTCCGATCGGTTTTGCTATTCCCCTTGGGTTGTTCCTCGGGGTCATGGGTCTCATCCCGGTATTCGGCTCCTTTATCGGAGGAGTCCTCGCCAGCATCCTCTTGCTCTTTAGCTCTCTGCCCGCCGCCATCTCTTTCCTCGTTCTTTATTTCATCTACCAACAAATCGAAAACAATATCATCATGCCGCGCATCCAGGCCAAACGCTCCGCCATCTCCCCACTCATCGTCCTCGTCGCCGTCACCATCGGGCTCTTTGCCGGTGGAATCGCTGGCGCCATCTTGGCCGTTCCCATCACCAGCTGTCTCAAAATTATTTATGAAGAATATGGCGGCGCAATCAAGCACAGGGTTAAAAAAGTAAAGGGTTAAAAAAGTAAAGGGTTAAAAATGTCAAACCATCTAAAGTTCTTTAATACCAAATCTCGCAGTGTCGAAGAGTTTTCCGCCACTGGCCCAGTCAAGATCTATACCTGCGGTCCGACAGTTTATGATTTCGCCCACATCGGTAATTTCACAGCCTACGTCTACTGGGATATTCTCGTTCGCACGCTCGAAGCGAACGGCTACAAAACCCGCCGCGTCATGAACATCACCGACGTCGGACACCTAGCCTCTGACGCCGACGAAGGCCAGGATAAGCTCGAAAAAGCCGCCTCTCGAGATAATAAAACCGTCTGGGAAATCGCCGAATACTTCACCGACGACTTCCTCAAGCACTTCGCCGCCCTGAACTGCCGCGAACCAGTCATCCGCGACAAAGCTTCTGGCGAATATCGAGACGGCCTCGCCAAGGCCACCGACTACATCTTCGAGGGCCAAGAATTGATCAAGAAGCTAATTACCAAAGGCGTAATCTACTCCACCTCCGACGGGCTCTATTTCGACACCGCCCAGTTCCCTCGCTATGCCGACTTCGCCCGCCTCGACCTAAAAGGCATGGAAGCTGGCGCACGTATCGGCGAGAACGCCGAAAAAAGAAACCCTAGCGACTTCGCCGTCTGGAAATTCATCAAAAAAGACGAAAACCACGCCATGCAATGGCCCCTCCCTCCCGAAATCCAAAGCGCCGTCGAGATCGACAAATCTGACCTACTCCTCAACGACTCTGGCGCAATCCTCGGCTACCCTGGCTGGCACCTCGAATGTTCCGCCGTCATCCACTCCGAACTCGGCGAACCCATCGACATCCATTGCGGCGGCATCGACCACATCCCAGTCCACCACACCAACGAAATCGCCCAATCCGAAGTCGCTTTCGATCGCGAACTCTCCCACTTCTGGCTCCATAACAATTTCATCACCGTCGAAGGCGAGAAAATGGCCAAATCCGCCGGCAATTTCCTGACTTTCGCCGATATTCTAGAAAAAGGCTTTGACTATATGGATTTCCGCATGTGGGTCCTCCAAGGCCACTATGAATCCGAGCGCAATTTCTCATGGGAAAATCTCGAGCATGCACGCAACTTGCGCCATAAATGGCTCGCCGTCGCCGCCCTCCGCCATCAAGGCCAAAAGGACCAACAAATCGCCCTCTTTGGCGATGTCAAACAGTCCATCCTCCACCACTTCAGCAACAACCTCTCGACTTCTGGCGGCATCATGGAGATCGACAAAGTCATGGAACGAATCCACCAAGGCACCATTGACCGCGCCGACTTCGACTTCGCCAGCTTCCTGGAATTTGTCGACGATCTGACCGGCCTGAACCTGCTCGGCTCCACCCCCGACATACCCAAAGAAGCTTATGATATAATCAAACAACGTCTCGAGGCCCGAAAGAACAAAGACTGGGCCGAGAGCGACCGCCTCAGAAGCGAAATCCAAGAAAAACACAACCTCACCCTCACCGACACCACCCACAAAACCTTCTGGTCTTACTCCATCTAATACAATACATCTTACGAAATCCTCTGGGTGGTCGGGGGCGTACGCTGGTTCGTTCGATTCTGGCTTCCCATGGTCTTTCCGCGGTGGCCGCGCAGGCAATAGCGAGAGCATAAACACTCTCGCTAGCTACCCAGGTATACCTGTCAATAACACCAGTTTTCGTGGACCCCTACGGCGCATGCGTGGGGAAGGTTGACAGTACTAAAAAGAAACACTAGCTGCCCTCAAGGACTGCTAGTGTTTCAGTACCTTTATTATATCATGCTTAAATCTAAAAGGCAATAATTTCACCCGACTTCTTAGAGGCATAAGTAGTATAATGTAATATTCCTGCGAGCGTCGAGTCCATCCGTGTCAATGATCGCGGTACTGTTACTACTCACGGTTTTCGTGGAAATAAACAAAAGAGCGTGGCCTCTGCAGAACCGCAGTGGCGACGCTCTATTGACTATATTATATCGCGTTCATTTCCTAAAGTCAAGAATCTTGCCGATTTTAGGAATTACTAAAAGTCGTTTTACTTTCTTGATGTCGTTGAACTCCTTTTGGAGCCTTGCTATATTGCGTTCGTCTGTGATAGTCGAGCGGCGTAAGTCAAAAATAATGTAACAAGACTGAGCTATAGCTACTCCGAATGCACGCCTGATTGTGTTGGAGCCTCTCCCTACTGGTGATTTTATCTCCCATTCGACTTTATCCATCCTAATATCTGGCGTTTTTGCTCCCCTTTTTCGACTCGGGGCTAGAATCAGAATATTCTTGCCCAACCTAGCCAGAAAGTTTATAGTATCTAGCTCATGCTTCTCAGGTTCTGCGCCAACTTCCATAGCAATCTTACCAAATCTCATTATCTGATTATACAATGCCCGATGGCTAATGGTCAATTAAATACTCGAAAATTACAACATAAGCGTGATGATGGGGAACTATATATCGGTCAATCCATTCTACCGAATCCTCTGGGTGGTCGGGGGCACATCGCGATTCTGTCGTTTCAACCAGTGCCTGGTTCTTCCGTGGCGGCCAGTCGGACAGTACCACCAACGCCGGAGTCGAGTCCCTGTATCGCGGCAATGGTACTTCTTCTTCGTCGTTCGGTTTTCGTGGGGAAATCAGACTTTTTTACTACTGTAAAAACCAAGAAAATGGCTAAAACCTATTGACTTTTTACATAAAGTGTGATATAATGAAAGTATAATGAGACTCGTGGGCCTATTTTTCATGAAATAAGGTTGTGGGTCAAGCACCTTCACAACCCTATTTTCATACCTAATAGGCTGAGTCCGAAAAATAAGGAAAAGAGGTGTCTATGATATGGCAAAGACAAAAATCCACAAGGACTATGAGCGGTTGGCCGACATACGGTCTGACGAGCAAAGGAGGGTAACTGCCATCTCGATTAGCAAGCCTTTTGGCAAGCTATGCTACGCTATTGGCCGATTCCAGCTCATACCGTGGAAGAGTTACCCTGTCGCACTCAAGATGCTCATTATGTATCTGGCGGCAAAAGACTACTTCATCCAAGAAGGCCTCCCGAAACGGCTCGTAGAGCTGGCAACGGATGCCTTGGGAGGCGTTGGCGGCAAGCCGCTTGAGACTAAGCTGCGAAACTCGATACTATTCGTTGGCGCAGCGTGGCACATTCGCTTTGTGCGAGCCTACAAACTGCTCCTGGAGGAGTTCAAGGCTGGTCGCAATGTCGAATCCTACGGCTGTGGCTCTGGAATCATCGAGATTATTGCACTGATTGCATCGGGCAATGCTTCTGCCAAACTGACCTTGATAGACTACGATTCGGTCGGCATCGACTTGGCCCGCCAGCTTGTCGCGCTATTCCGCGATAATGGCTACGATATTAGTAGCCAAGTTAGCATTTCCGAGGGCGACATCTGCGAATGTAAGCCATCCAGCGAGACCAACACCATCGTATCGATTGGGTTGCTTCATAACTACTTCACGCTTGAAGAAGCCAACGCAATGATGCGGGAGTGGTTCGAGACTGGCGTCAGCAAGGTTATTACCGACATCTACTACGATGCTGATATTGCCGAGAACGGCAGTAATGATGCAAAGCTCCGGCTTTCGTATGTCAGAATTGTCTGTGGCTGGAAGGTCGGGCTACCGGATGGATTGCTTTACTGTAATCGCGAAGATTTCTGCAAAAGCCTAGCCAACTACAATGTCGAAGTGTATGACCATAGTCTAAACGCTACGCTTGTAGTAAGGCAATGAAAGGGGGTTTAATTTAAGACAATACTCGTACCGATTTGGGGCGGGTATTTTCTTTTCGTCTTCTATTTCTTGTGATATACTAAAAGCATGCAAGTAGTTCCAATTATTTTAATAATCCTGGCCTTAATCTCTATGGTTCTGGGAGCCGGACTCCTCTCGCTCTGGAAGAAGAGCCTCAATTCGCGACCATTATCGCTAATGGTTTTGTCTATATCATTATGGACACTGTTTGTTGGCCTCTTTCTTTTCGGGACTCTTGAAGCAGTCAATAGCTTTTTGGTCCCAGCCTACTATGCCTCGGCCGCCGTGACGCTGATATTCGCTACGGGGTTCGCTCTATCGTATTTCGATAATAAGCGCAAAAACCATATCGCTAGAACTGCTATAGCCGCTCTCTCCTGTGTGGCAGTTATCATCTTTTGCTTTTGGCCCAATTGGCTCATAAAGAACATCGATGCGGCCGAGTCCAACGTTGAATTGGGTCAGGTTGCATATATTATATATATTGCATATTTCATACTATTCTCCGTAATAGTAGCCGCACTTTTAACTATAAACATACTGCGAACCAAAAAAGCATCTGTCAAATCAGGGTTGAAGAAAGTTTTATTTGCGTGGATAATTGGGGGTTTAATCGGTTCCGTATTCAATCTTTTTCTACCCCTTCTCGGCAACTACGACTTGATTTGGGTTGGGCCTCCGCCTATTATAACTCTATTGATCCCCTTGTCGTCCACCTTGGTTACTACTGTAGAACATTTTAGCTTGATAAAAACTTTCCTAAAAGGACTTATATATTTCTCATATGTGGCTGTCGGTACATTTGTCGTATTCTCGTTCACGCAATTTGTTAGCAAAGTTTTGATCTTCGCGGAAAAGTCTGACACGGAAAGATTTGTGATTATTGCTATAGCTCTAGTCTTCCTTCTGCCCATCATATTCATTCTTTTCCTATTGGCGCAAAAAGCCATCAAAAAGCTGGATTCAGACGGATATGATGAAAACCAAGTGCTCAGCGCCATGTCTCAGGCCGTCGCGGGCAAGCATACGCCCAGCGAATTTCTCCGATCGGTTCGCCACGAGCTCAAAAAATTCTTCAACATCAACCAAGTAGACGTGGTGGTTTTCGGCCACAACACGGCCGCCCACCTTAAGGATAGCGCCCTCGAAGCCAGCTTGACACGACTTGTTTCCACCAAGAAAAACCAAGCAATCTACTGCGACGACATAAAGAATAAAGCAGACCTCGTAGTGGTAAAAAGTTACGACATAGAAGTTATAGTGCCCATCACTGGAGCGATTGATAATAAGATTGTCGGAGCCATAACTCTCAGCCCGAGGGAGCGCAGGTTCGATCGCCAATATGGCGAGACGCTCGAAAGAGTTTCGGTTATTATTTCACCCTACATTCAATCCGCGGCCTTCTACGAACAAATCCTCGGCTTTAATGATAAGCTCAAACAAGAAGTCCGCATAAAGACCAGGAAGCTCCGTGAGAATAACAAAGAGCTCATGAAGCTCGACGAGATGAAGAGCGACCTGCTCACCATTGCCTCCCACAACCTCCGCACGCCCC
>WRLZ01000014.1 GCA_009777365.1 Candidatus Saccharimonadota bacterium
ATGGCGGATATGACCGGGTTTGATGGTACGAAGATCCAAGTTTTGGATGCTGGGCCAGAGGTTTTGGATAATAATGACGATTTTGTTGACTACGCAAGGCGGGCTGTAATGCTCGCCAATGCGGCGAAGCGAGAGAGCCAGGTGCGGGAAGTTCCAGCTCTCCTCATCCTAGTATGTCGAAGCGGCGTGGGTATGTCTATAGCGGTGAACCGATTCGACGGGTATCGTGGAGCTATTGTGTGGGATGAGGATGGGGCGTTTTCGTCACGGAATGATAATGATGCGAATGCGCTTTGTCTACCAGCTCGGATTATGGACACCGATTGGTTTTTGGCGCAGAGGATTATTGACAAATGGTTGACTACGCCGTTCTCGGGAGAAGAACGTTATCGCAGGCGGAATGTAAGGTTGGATAGAATTAGGGAGGGGGTTATATAATGAACGGCAACGGGCAAACGCGTGAGTTAGTACCGACAATAATGACGAAGAGCGTGGAAGAATATAAGGCGCGTTGGGGAGCGTATTACCCGTTTGCTAGTCGCGTGCAGATCGATGTTGCCGAGGCTGGCTTTGCGGCCGAGCCGTCTCTGCCCCTTCAGGATATTCTCAATGCTGGCGGATGGCCGACTGATAGGCAGGTTGATTTGCATATTATGTCAGCAAATCCATCAATGTATACTCAAACGATAATTCAGAGGCGTCCACATTTGGCGATTTTTCATGTTGAGGTTGGACAGGATTTGACAAATGATTTGCAACAGATAAGGGCGGCTGGGATTAAGGTGGGAATAGCCTTTCTTAAGCCAACGTATCCGAAGGACTATGAGGCTCTCTTGAACGAAGTTGACCACGCTTTGATTTTCAATGGCAACCAGCAGGATTTGGGTAAGCATAATCTGTCGGCTGATTCTCATTTGTTACTGCTGGAAAAGGCTGGGCTGATTAGGTCTATAAATCCGGCTATCGAAATTGGTTGGGATGGCGGGGTGAATTTGGAAAATATACATCAGATTGCGATTAGCGGGGTGAATGTTCTCAATGTCGGCGGAGCGATTTCGGGCGCGCAGGATCCGAGGGCGGCTTTCGAGGAGCTTAATGCTGAAATGAATCGCCCGGAAGTAATATAAATGAAAAACGTTAAGGTCATTACGATCGGGTCGGCGACGCAGGATGTTTTTTTGCTTGATCATGATGATTTTACGACGATGCGGCTAGGGACTAAGACAATTTTTAACAGGTTGGCGCTAGGTACGAAGGTGCTGGTTGATCAGGCTATACAGACGACTGGCGGCGGCGGAACGAACGCGGCGGTAACGATGGCGCGGGCTGGGTTTCGGACGGCCTTTATTGGGTCGGTCGGGGACGATTTGGCTGGAAAAGCAGTTGTGCAAGCGCTTGAGGAGGATGGGGTAGATACGAAATTCGTACGAGTGCGGAAAAATGAGGGTACTGGGTATACTGTTTTGCTACTGGCTCCGAATGGGGAACGTACGGCGCTGGTGGTGAAAGGTGCGTCGAAAACATTTGCTGGTATCAATTTCGCGAAGATTATTGCTGATGAAAAACCAGATTGGGTTTATGTTACGACCTTATCGGGAGATATGAAAAGCCTAGCGACTATAGTTAAAACTGCGAAGGCGAGTGGGACGAGAGTGTTTCTAAATCCGGGGGATTCGGAAATTGATCAGGCCAAGGAGTTGGCGGTTATCTTGAATAATGTTGATATTTTGTCTGTCAATACGGAAGAGGCTGAGCTACTGCTTCATAAGCTAAGAATCAAAAAGGGCTGGAAGAAATATTTGGACGATAGGGGCAAATTCAATGTGGCGGATGGCGTGATTGTAACAGATGGGCCGAAGGGGGCGATCTTTTCGGATGGGGGCAAACTTTATAAAGTTGGGGTGTATAGTAAGGAGAAGTCTCTGGATCGTACGGGGGCAGGAGATGCTTTCGGGTCGGGATTTTTGGCGGAGTATATTCGGAGTGATGGAGATGCGCGGAAGGCGTTGATATTCGCGAGTGCGAGTTCGTCGAGCGTGGTGATGCGTATTGGGGCGAAGGAGGGGATATTGTCGGCTAGGACTAAGCTGAAAGACATGCCCGTTGTCGTAAAGGAACTAAAAGGTGGGTCTGGGGAGAGAAAATAATGCTTTCCCAGCCGTTGGCTGAGGTGCTTCGGCCGAAGAAGCTGGCAGATGTGGTTGGGCAGACTGAGATTATTGGTGAAAATAAATTATTATCAAATATCGTAAAGAATAAGACGCCACTTAATTTGATATTTTGGGGGCCGGCTGGAACGGGCAAGACGACGCTTGCGAGGATTATTTCGCGCGAGCTGGAAGCGAATATGGTGGAGCTTTCGGCGGTTATTGCTAAAAAAGAGGATATTACGAATATCATCGGGCGAGCGAAGGTGGATTGGAACCTTGGGATAAGGACTATTCTGTTTGTGGATGAGATTCATAGATTCTCGAAGGCGCAACAGGATACGTTTTTGCCTTTCGTGGAGAGTGGGCTAATTACGCTTCTGGGGGCGACTACTGAGAATCCAAGCTTTGAGATCATCAATCCACTGCTTTCGAGATCGCGTGTGGTGGTGCTGAAAGCTCTTTCGGACGATGAGCTGAAGATTATTTTGAAGCGAGGCGTGAAGGCGCTGAAGGCAAAAATTGAACCAAAAGCAGTGGAGTTTTTGGCGCATGTCTCGGGCGGGGATGCGAGGAGTGCGCTGAAGAATTTGGAACTGGCGGCGAATTTGGCGGCTGGGGCGAAGATTACTAAGGAAATGGCGGAACAGGCGGCGGGCAAGAAAGTGCCGGTTTTTGATAAAAAGGGAGAGTTTCATTTTAATTTAATATCGGCGTTTATCAAGTCGATGCGAGCTGGGGATGATACGGCGGCGCTTTATTATTTGGCGAGGATGGTGGAGGCTGGAGAAGATCCGAAGTTTATTGCGAGGAGAATGGTGGTGTTTGCGAGTGAGGATATTGGGCTGGCGGGAAATGGGGCGCTGAATATGGCTGTGGCGGCGTTTGAGGCGATCGAGAGGATTGGTATGCCGGAGGGCGGGATTGTGCTTTCGCACGTCGTAACGGCGCTGGCGAGGTCCAAGAAGTCGCGGGAGACCTATGATGCGTGGCAGAGGGCGAAGGAGCTGGCGCATAAGACGTCGAATCTTCCGCCGCCGCTACATCTCAGGAACGCCGTGACGGGGCTGATGAAGGATTTGGGGTATGGCAAGAATTACAAATGGGAACCAGGATTCAAACATGAGCTCTCGAATCTGCCAGAGGATATAGATCCCAAGACCAATTTGTTTTAATGAGAGTTTTATTGTATAATTATAGCAAGAAAGGGACTCATGAAATATGAAAAATCACCCGTGGATCAGCAGAAAACGCTGACGGATTATCTTTTGGGACAGAATAAGATAAATAAACATGGGCGTTACGAAGAAGATGATGCTCCCGACTCTCTTTCTCCTATTTTTAAGGATTACTTGCTTGACTATCAGAAGGCTGAAGAGGAAAAGAGGAAGCAGAGGGAGCAGGGCTTGGAGGTTGACGGGTTGGCTCTGACTGTGGGGAAGGCTTATGAAAGGATCCGAAAGGTTATTGATTGGAAGGAGGAGAACGCTCTGCGGAGAACTGCTATTTATCGGGCCTTGAAAAGGCACCTGCTGGGGCAAATTTACGGGTTAAAGGGTGCAAGGGGCCTAAAGGCCGCCACTTCTGAGACGATGGTGATGGAGTTGCTTCGGACTGGGTATTTTGACATCACCTTGGTTTCGGACCGAGAAATTGGTAAAATGGCGAAGATTTTGCAAAAATACGCCACCATATTGGCTAACTCGAAGAAGACAAGGGAGAAAGATGGGCGAGGAAAGTCAAAGAGGCGGGATATAAGGCAACAGATGAAATTTCAGACTTGGGTATTGGAGATTGCCGCCTGCGAGATAGAGGAATGCCTGGCGCCAGCGCCTAAGGAGAAGGCGAATATTGACCTGATGGTAGCGGTGATGAGGCAAAGAATGAAAGTTGAACCAGCTGATGGTTTGGGTGAGTTGGATAGAGATATTCAGATTGAATTGGCGGTGCGGCGGGCGTTATTTAGTGCGGATAATCCGACTCTGGGTTATCAGGTTATAAAAATGCGTTATCCGTTTTGGCTGAAGAATAGTAAGGGTGATGAAATAAGTCAGAAAAGCGAAGAGATTTATGAGCAGGTTCAGCTTGATATAAAGAGTCGGAATGGGCTTGTGTTTAGTAATATAACTAAGAAATATGATGCGGCTTATAGGTTGATTATTGATATTATGGATAAGATTGAACCGGAAGTGGATGCGAAGGGACGGCGGGCGTTATTTAAGGATAAAAAATGGGTGGATAAGCAGACAGAAGAGACTTATGCGATCAGGCTGAAGAGTTTGAAAAATAGGTTGTTTCGATCGGCGGTGTGGTATACATTATCTATTCTGGTCGCCAACTCGGCTACCTTTATAATAGTGGAT
Organism: Candidatus Saccharimonadota bacterium; assembly: GCA_009777365.1. Taxonomy (GTDB): domain Bacteria; phylum Patescibacteriota; class Saccharimonadia; order Saccharimonadales; family Saccharimonadaceae; genus WRLZ01. The sequence goes on from WRLZ01000014.1 coordinate 4,511, forward strand.
GGGCCACTGGCGAGACTGCTTGGGTTCCAATTCACTTGGCTTTCGATAGCGGCGGCGGTTTTGTTTCCCAGCTTGATTATGTTTTTTCTGGTTATGATTATTCGGCCGCCAAAAGCTTCCAATTATATGGTGGTACAGGGCGAGGTGGAGAATATTGTTTTTGTGTCAGAGGAAGAGAGTGTCTACCTGGTGAAACTCCGAAAGAAGAAAATGGCGCTTTGGCTGAGGATACTCTTTAATGGGATGAACGTGATTTTTGGATTGGCTGGGTTGTATTTTATCTACTGGGTGTCGTCTGGTCTTGGCTTGCCGCCGACTTCTGCCTATATAAACGTGCTGTGCGTTACGATGGTGTTTTTTGCTGGCATGTCTGTGAAGAAGAAGTCGCAAGAGATTACGATTGAAGAAAGGGGTAGCTTTCTGGAATTTCTGTGGGATTTGTTTTCTTTGCCCATGGCGAAGATCGGTTCGTGGGTTACTAACAAATGGCGGGAGCATAATGTGGTGGCGATTCTTTTTAGCACGTTGATTGATACACCTTTTAGCGCCTTGATCGGAGTGATTAGCGATTGGCGGGCCTACCTCAAGGATCGAGTGGCGGAGATGGAGTAGGGACATTGGGGTTGTGGCACTTTTGCGTGGAAAAGTCAACTGTTGTAGAATTTACAACGTTTTATCATGAAAGACTTGCAATTAGAGCATTTATGGGGTATATTTAGTACATACACCATATATAGTGTGTAGGGATGAGCAAAAAACTCATAAGAAACCAGAACATAACTTGTGCATTGGTAGAGGCATAGGCTGGTTTGCTACATGCGGGGTATATGTATGTATAACAGGTAAAATAAACACCCGTTAAAAAGATAATAAAATAAGGAGGTAAAAATGTTTGAGAATATACAAAAACGCGACGGAAGGGTGGTTCCTTTTGAGAAAAATAAAATCACCGAAGCGCTGACGAAAGCGGGAATAGCTACTGGAGAATTTGGCGAGAGGCAAGCCGAGAAAATGATGTATAAAGTCCTGGCGGAGGCGTTGGAGCAGATTACAGACGAGATACCGACAGTCGAGCAAGTTCAAGACGTGGTCGAGACGATATTGGTGAAGTCAAGATATAAGGAGACGGCAAAGGCGTTTATTATCTACCGGAATAAGCGGACGGAGATGCGAAAGCTGATTGAGGATTCGCAAATTGACTTGATGGATCAATACATTGGGCAGATGGACTGGCGAGTACGAGAGAACTCGAATATGGCGTTTTCGCTTCAGGGACTAAGGAATTACGTTGCAAGCGAAGTAACGAAGACTTACTGGCTGAATAATGTTTATAGCAAAGAGATCGGCGCGGCGCATAAAGACGGCGATATTCATATCCACGACCTAGATTCGCTTTCTGCGTACTGCGTGGGCTGGGATTTGGGAGACCTGTTAAAAGAGGGGTTCCATGGGGTTGCCGGGAAGATCTCCTGCAAGCCAGCTAAACATTTCCGAAGTGCGCTTGGGCAAGCGGTGAATTTCCTGTATACACTGCAAGGCGAGGCGGCGGGAGCGGAGGCGTTCTCGAACTTTGACACCCTTTTAGCGCCGTTTATACGATATGATAAACTGAGCGAAAAGCAAGTCAAGCAGGCCTTGCAAGAGTTTATCTTCAATATGAATGTGCCGACGAGAGTTGGGTTTCAGACGCCGTTTACTAATATTACGCTGGATATTACTGTGCCGAAACATATGGCGAAAACGCCAGCCGTGGTGGGTGGCGAGCTGATGGATGAAGATTATGGCGACTTCCAAGAGGAAATGAATATATTCAACAAGGCGTTGTTTGAAGTGATGACCGAGGGAGATGCTGATGGGCGTGTGTTTACTTTCCCAATCCCAACCATTAACATTACGAAGGACTTTGATTGGGATAATCCAGTTATCGAGAACCTATGGGAAGCTAGCGCCAAGTATGGGCTTAACTACTTCAGTAACTTTATAAACAGCGACATGGATCCAGAGGATGCAAGGAGTATGTGCTGTCGGCTACGAATCGACAATAGGCAGTTGGCTACTAGGGGTGGCGGATTGTTTGGGTCTAACCCGCTAACCGGTTCTATCGGTGTGGTTACTCTGAACTTGCCGAGGTTGGCGCTTAAGGCTAGAAAGAATAATTGGGCAAAGACGCCGAAGCCAGGCGAGGTTGAGGAGTTCAAGGAGAACTTTAAGGGTGAGATTGAGAAGTTTATGAATGTCGCGAAGGATAGCCTTGAGGTGAAGCGTAAGTTGATCGAGAAGCTGACAGAGATGGATCTTTACCCATATTCCAAATATTATCTAAGGTCAATAAAGGAGCGCACTGGATCCTATTGGGCTAATCACTTCAATACGATTGGGCTTCTCGGCATGAACGAGGCTTTGTTGAATTTGTTTGGGGAAAATATCGGGTCTGATAAAGGCAAGGCTTTTGCAATTGAGATCATGGATTTCATGCGAGATAAGCTGGTCGAGTATCAGACGGAGACGGGACACAACTATAATCTCGAGGCGACACCAGGAGAGGGCACCACATATAGGTTCGCGCATATTGACCAGAAAGACTTTGGGGCTCAGGCACACTTTGCGAATGGTATTGGAGCGGATATTAAAGTTCCTTTCTATACGAACTCGACGCACTTGCCTGTTGACTATACTGACGATTTGTTTGAGATATTGGACTTACAGGACGAATTGCAGGCGAAATACACTGGTGGAACTGTAATCCATTTCTTCCTTGGCGAGAGGTTGGATGACACAAAGACGCTGAGGAGTTTGGTGAAGAAGATTTGTACGACCTATAAATTGCCTTACTTCACCTTTAGCCCGAGTTTCTCGATTTGTAAAAACCACGGATACATTGCCGGAGAGCACGAGATCTGTGCGAAATGTAATGAAAAATGCGAAGTCTACTCGCGAGTTGTTGGATACCTAAGGCCAGTGCAACAGTGGAATGATGCGAAGCAGGCAGAGTTCGAAATACGGTCTAATCCTAGTGTGGAAAAAGCCCTGGAGAGGATGGGCGAGAAGATGAAATCGGGGGTAAAGAAAGTTACTGTGGACGTAGCTAAGCCTAGGGTGAAAGTGGCAAAGAGGAAGAAATAGGAGAGTAGATGAAGATAGGCGGCCTTATCAAGACATCCCTGGTGGATTATCCCGGTAAGGTTGCCTGTTCGATTTTTACGATTGGATGCAACTTTCGATGCGGGTTTTGTCATAATCCAGAACTGGTAGATCCGATCCGATATATCCAGGAGATCCCGGAGGAGTTGGTGTTTGAGTTCTTAGAAAAGAGGAAGGACAACCTCGACGGAGTGGCGATTAGTGGCGGAGAGCCAACCGTTCAGCCAGATTTGGCGAAGTTTTTGAGGCGCGTCAAGAAACTGGGGCTCTTGGTCAAACTAGATAGCAATGGGAGCAATCCTGATGTTCTCGAGGACTTGTTCGGGCAAAATCTGGTGGACTTTATCGCGATGGACGTCAAGGGGCCGATCGAGAAATATGAGTCGATTATGGGCTGGCCAGCCGGGGCGAAATGTAAGAGAAGTATTGATTTGATCCTTGCGTCAGGAATATCGCATGAATTTCGGACAACGGTCGTGAAGGGTATGCTTGAGGTAGAGGATTTTGAGGAGGTTGGGCAGTTGGTGCAGGGGGCGGAGCGGTTCGCCTTGCAACATTTTCGCGCGATTCCCGAGATGGTGAATACGGAAGAATATAAGGATGCAAAAACATTCACGGAGGGGGAATTCGAGCAGGCGAGGAAGATTATGGCGAGGTATGTGAAGAAGGTGGTGGTGCACTAGGTGTGGTACGACGTTGTGCAGACTATTCCACGAAAACCGAGTGCCGTAATAGCACCTCCAGTATGGTAACTGATAGACTCGATCCCCGCACCAGTGGTATCGATTGAATGACCACCACGGCCGAACCAAGAACTGCCAGAGACAAAAGAATTGCGATACGCTCCCGACCACCCAGAGGATTCGGTATATGGTTTGTCTTAGACTTAGTATCGTACAAATTATCTTCTCTATCCTCTAGGTGGTCGGGAGCACAAGCTAATTCTGTCCTCACAACCTTTTCCTGGTTCATGCGTGGAGGCCTCTCAACCCTTTCCACTCCCTCTTATGCTGGAGTTGAGTCCATAGGTAGCAACTCTGGTAATGCTGGTATATCAAGGGGTTTTCGTGGGGTGGTAAGTAAACACAACAACAATTAGGCCGACCTTATACAGGTCAGCCTAGTGTAATGCCTAGCAGAAACATCTATACTTGTACTTGTAGCTTTCGTATTTGCTCAGGGGATAATCCCGTAACATCGGCCACATCTTCGGGTTTATCGCCACGTTGCAGTAGAGATTTTGCCACTCTTAGTATCCCTTCCGCTATGCCTTCGTCTTTCCCATCAAAGTATGCGCTGGAGTGTCCGGCATCGAGTATTGCCTGTGCTTTTGCTGTCAGACACAACAACTGCTGTCAAAATGGCTGTCAAATGATTTTTTGGTCGGGGCTATAGGATTCGAACCTACGACCTCACGGTCCCAAACCGCGCGCGCTAGCCGGACTGCGCCAAGCCCCGATATAATCTGTTAATAAGGTTCGATTTTTACTACTCATTCATAGTAGTGTTAATGGAGCCACGACCGAGGCTTGAACTCGGGGCCTCATCCTTACCATGGATGCGCTCTACCGACTGAGCTATCGCGGCCGATACACTTATTATATCTCAAGCTGTGTTTTCTGTCAAGATGCCTTGAGGTAATTGCTTCGCAATTTTCAAAAATCGCCCAAAATACAAGCTGTTTTATAGCCTCTATCTCCCAAAAGCCATTCTATCAAATCCTCTGGGTGGTCGGGGGCGTTTTCTCAGTCGTTCGGCGACGGTGACCCATGGTTCACGCGTGGCGGCAGTTCGCTCACTCTCCCTTTCGCTGGAGTCGAGTCCATCGGTGTCACTTATGGCGACACTAATGCTCTCGTCGGTTTTCGTGGGGGAGGCTACTGGATTAGGTTGGCGTATGGTATAATAAGACTGAGATAGAGAGGCGAGGGATATTAAGGATTGAAAGCAAAAACACACCGTAAAGGCGCCGATGGTATATGGCAATACGTCATTGGCTCCAAGAAAATCATATGATAATAGAATCAGATATAGATAGAAAACCGAGGAAGAAGATAGGCTGGATTTTGCTTTTGGTGTTTATGGGGCTTTTGGCGGCGGCGGGAGCGTTTTCCCTTATGAAGATGAACGGAGATGGAGAGAGTGGGGACTGGGATGATGAGATGAGCGTGGAGCCGGAAATGTCGGAGTTGGAGAAGAAGGTGAATGAGGTGATGGCGGATATGACGCTCGAGGAGAAGATTGGGCAGATGCTGATGATTAGTTTCTCGGCCATTAGGATGAATGATGCGCTTCGGGGGCAGCTTGTGAACGATAGGCCTGGAGGGTTTATATTGTTCTCGGACAATGTTTACACTTATGAAAGCACTTTGGCGCTTGTAAATGATATAAAGGCAACAAATGAGGAGATTCCGTTGTTCATTGGAATTGATCAAGAGGGCGGGCTGGTGCAGAGGATCAGGGCGCTACCAGATGCTGATGTAACGATAATCCCGCCGATGTATGACCTTGGAAGGACTGGTAATGTGGAACTATCGAGAGAGATGGGGGCGGTGGTTGCGAGGGAGCTTAGGGCGTTTGGTGTGAATATGAATATGGCGCCGGTGATAGATGTTTGGTTGAATCCGAGTAATGTAGTGATCGGGGATAGGGCTTTTGGAACGACGGCTGATGAGGTGATAAGAATGGCGTTTCCGTTTGCGGATGGCATGGCAGAGAATGGTGTTATCCCGGTATTCAAGCATTTCCCGGGGCATGGCGATACGTATTTGGATTCGCATTTTGCTCTGCCGGTGGTGGAGAAAAGCAAGGAAGAGTTGGTGTCTCGCGAGCTTTTGCCGTTTATTGAGGCGATTAGGCGGAAAGAGGATGTGATCATGATGGGGCATTTGCAATTGATTCAGATTGACGAATTGCCGACGAGTATTTCGAGGAAAGTCGTAACGGGGCTACTTCGGGAGGAGCTTGGGTTCGAGGGGATCGTGATGACGGATGCGCTGAATATGTACGCGCTGACTATGAATTACACATGGGAGGAGATTTATATACATGCCGTGAACGCTGGGGTGGATATACTCCTGATGCCAGAGTCGCCGAGAGGGGCGATAGAGGTTATTGGGGCGCAGGTCAAAAATGGGAGCATCACGGAAGAGAGGATCGACGAGTCGGTGCGGAGGATATTGACGCTGAAATTCTCGAAAATGGCGGAGGGGAATTTGCCTTGGAGCGCGATAGGGACGGAAGAGAATAGAGAAATAGTAGAAAGGATTTATCAATGAAATACGATTGGTTTGAGAAGTATGCGACGAGCAAGAAGGGTGCGCGGAAGGAGTATAAGCCGGAGTGGGAAGTCGACCGGTATATGATTCGGGATAAGATGTTTATTATGCATGGCGGAGACAAGGAGGGTAAAGAGATTATCACGTTGAAGCTTGAGCCGTCGTTTGGGCAGTTTCTCAGGGAGCAGTTCCCGGGAGAGATTGTGCCGGGGTATTATATGAACAAGGATCATTGGAATTCGGTGTATGTGGATGGGAATGTGCCGGATGAGGTTCTGCGTGATATAATAGATAAGTCGTATGAATCAATTTTGGGTGCGTTTAGTAAGAAAGTTAAAGAAGAAATATTGGGAGATGAGTAGTATGAAGAGTTATGAGAGGGATCTAGGTGGGGTTATCGAGGAAGTGTGTAACGAGGAGAAAATTGCGCTGGAGAGTTATTCGTATGGATATTTCTTTAGGTTGAATAATGGCGCGGTGGATAGGTATATATTTGAAAATAAGTTTGGCCTAAACACAGCTTCGGCGGTTGCTCTTTGCACTGACAAAAGCGCCGCGAGCGATGTGCTCCGAACATTTAATATACCGAACGTGAGACATGAGTTTTATATGTCGCCGGT
>WRLZ01000015.1 GCA_009777365.1 Candidatus Saccharimonadota bacterium
TGAACATTGGGCTTATGAATGTTCAGGTGGAGCTTAGGGACTATGTGATTTGGCATGAACTGGCGCATACGCGGCACATGAATCATAGCCCGGAGTTTTGGGCGGAGGTCGCTCGGCATTGTCCGAGTTTTAAGTATTATAGGGCGGAGCTTAAGAAGTATTTGCCGCAAGAGGGGAAGGTGAGGTAGTTTTAGTATGGCAAGCTTCAGAATGATTTCACTATCGAATACGGACAGGGGAGCATCTGTCGTTACAGATGCTCCGCCTTGTCCTGGCTCTGACAGTCGTCACTGTTCAGAGACATTCTCTAGTGGAATATTCTGAAGCTTGCCTGTCTCAATAGTTGTTATGCGTGTAGTTTGTTATATGATTCTTGTCATTGCAAGATAGTTCTCTTACAAGACGTCATGAAATAGCGATGACCACAATCCCATACTTACACCACAACGTCTAAACCGATACTGCGTAAAAGAAAGCGTAGCTTTCTTTTACGGTCGGTGGGTATAATATGTTGCGAGATTATGTGCTTCTTGGGCTACCTACCGCGAGGCTACGGGCGAATCCCGGCTACGCCGGCATTGCCACTCCTGGCTTCGGAAGAACTAGAGCTCGCTCTAGTTCTTCGCTCGCTGCGTCGGGCTATGTACGACCACGGTAGATGCATCAAGCCAGCGGATGAAAATAATGACAGACGAGTTGGCGAATGCCCCCGACCAAGTAAGATTAGACTACACTCGTTCGCTCGGAGTGAATCCGAGCTCACTACTAAAGAGCCTACGGCAGCGCCTAAAGGCGCTAAGGAGATTTTTGCCGTGCAACGGACGGTCAACCCATAAGGGGTTAATCCCTATCACTAAAATGACAAGGCCTTTCGGCCTATGTTCAGAGTATAGCATAGACTTAGTATCGTACAATTCCATACCTCGAATCCTCTGGGTGGTCGGGGGCGCAATCAGCTTCGTTCAATGGGCCGTCAGACTATTGGTTCATGCGGGGAGGATCGCTAAACACGGCGGAGGGCGCAGGTGTGGAAACTCTTAGTCGCTATCCTGGACAGGCGGTGGCTGCTATTGGTTTTCGTGGGGAAATCAGACTTTTTTACTACTGTAAACCTAAAGAAAATTGCTAAAATCTATTGACAAATTTGACAATGTGTGCTATAATATGTACAATTGGGCTATTTTTGTTCGCAACGAACAAACATGGAGCGAAAGTTACACTATTATGAAGAAAGAGGGTGTGAATGCCATGAAAAAGTGGCAAAGATATCACAAGCAAATATCTCTCGAGAAAGAAAGAGAGAGGCAATATCTTCGGACACGCAATAGAGACTTGATAGAAGCGGCAGCTAGGCAACAGAACGTTCGTTTGCCGTGGATGTACTTAGCGCTTAGAATCTGGGGGGCCATTGTTTGGTTTGTCATGTTTAAGGTCTTAGGTTCCTGGATAGCATTAGAGCCCGTGTATGCGTCTGCTGACGAATCTAGAGACCTGATCCCCGAGGCTATAAAAAGCAAGGTTGTTTGGATAAGCGAGCAAGTCGCAAACTTTGCCAGGTTTACTGTTTTTGGTGAAGTATACGGCGGAAGGTTTGCCTATGTCGTTGGCGCAGTCGAGAATTGCGCTAGAGGAATAAGCACAATCATATCGCTAGGAAGCGGGAGCGGGTTGGCTGAAGTGATCGGCCTATACCGTAGGCGTCAGATGGGCGTCAGTTTGCCAAAGCTAATTCTTATAGACAGTAGCGTGAAGGCTTTGGGGCGTGCAGCAATGTTTGCGAGTATCTTGGGGGTATCGGATTACGTAGAATGCCAACGTCAATTTGTCGGGCAAGATTACAAAATTCCTACTGATGCCTCAAAGGTAATGGTAATCAGTTGTGGGCTGGCCGGAAATTACTTTTCTGCCGATGCCTTGCGTAAGCTCATGGATTCACTGACTAGCCAGGAGAATGTTGTAGACATTCGTGTTGATTTCGTGGCCTCTTTCTTGGCTTGTCTTTTGAAGAGTGCCGTTGGCTGGGGAGTAATGCCCGATGCCGAGGAAGGTGTTGGAGTATATCCAAGAGATGAAGAAAATATCCGTGAATTTTTTGCGGACAGCGAAAACTTCAGCAATGAAGTGGAAAGTATTGATGGCGGAGGGATTAAATTCCTAAAAGTGGCAAGGAGGACAACATGATAGTGAAAAGGCAATGCGTGAATGTGTTGCCTTTTTTCTTTTTTTGGTGTAATATTAGAAAGTATGATAGAGGTTGTGAATAGAGTTGTTGTTCCAGTATTGTTTATTATGTCGGCATTGCTTTTCATAATGATAGTGGGTATGTTGTATAATTTCAACCGCAACCTTAAAACAAAGACGCTGGTTTTCGTTACTGCTATAGGGCTGGTTTGGTGTGCCGCGATTGCTGTGTTTTTGACTCCGGGCTTTGATTTATCAATTAGGGAAATTATGCCGAAAGTCTATTATTCAGCTTCGGCTTTTTTGCCGGTCTCCATGATATTCTTTGCCGATGCGTATAGCAAAAAACCAATAGGTCTTGCGGTAAAGGGTTTTTTCTTGCTCATTGCTGTTTCCATATGTATTTACGTTTGCTTTCCGGCAACAACGCTTTTCCGATCCGTCGATGCCGGGTCGTACACGGTAGAATTGAATAAAATTCCATACCTGGTCTATACGATTTACTTCGTGAGCTTCTTTTTAATCAGCATGTTTGTCTTGCTGAAAAATTACAGTGATAAGAACTTGCATAGAAAACAAAGAGAGACGAGTTGGAGAATTTTTATTCCATGGGTAGCTGGAGGTGTTTTTGGGTCGATTTTCAACCTATGGTTGCCGTGGGCGGGGAATTATTCGCTGATCGCATTAGGGCCTTTGTCGGTTTTGATATTTATCCCGATTCTTATTGTGGCGGCAACCACTAACGAATATCTCTCCGCTCCAAAGATTTTCCTAAAAGGGTTGACGGGGTGTTTTAGTCTTATGGTTACCGTGTTTAGTACGATTGGCATTTTGTTGTTGATGAATTTGTTTTTACCGATTGAAAGAAAGGTCGACTATCAACACTATCCAATATATGCTATTGCTTTTGCTATAGGCATACTGTGGGCTGTGGCTGTTTTTAGGCTCAATCGTGTATTGATAAAGCAGATTGATTCGGACGGGTATAATGAAGAAGGGATAATGGAGGCAATATCGGTGGTTCTGGCTGAGAAGCGCGAGGCCGTGGAGCTCTTTGGGGCAATTCGACATACGCTTGACAAGTCGTTTGGAGTAAAGCAGGTGGATATAGTTATTTTTGACGAAAATACGGCGGTGCATGTTGATGATACGAAATTGGAGTCGGTGCTCATGCGGATCACTTCGGGAAAGAAAACCAACACGATTTTTCGCGAGGAGATTCGCAATAAACTAGATTATGCGGCGCTGGTTGCATATGATATTGAGGCTGTAACTCCGATTATCGGAGTTGTGCATAAAAAGGTTATTGGCGTAATTCTGCTAAGCCCCAGAAAGCGAAAGTTTAGCAGGTATTATGGTGAAACATTGGAAAGAGTTGCAAAAATGCTTTCTCCATTTATCCAGTCCGCAGTTTTTTATGAGCAGATTAGCAGCTTTAACACCAAGCTCAAACAAGAAGTCCGCATAAAGACCAGGAAGCTCCGTGAGAATAACAAAGAGCTCATGAAGCTCGACGAGATGAAGAGCGACCTGCTCACCATTGCCTCCCATAACCTCCGCACGCCCCTTACGGGCGTGCTCGGCTACGCCGACATGCTTAGAGAGGGTGACGCCGGAAAGCTAAGCAAAGGGCAGAAAGAATACATCGAAGAGATCATCAAGAGCGCCAACAACATGAACCGAGTGCTCCTGGACTTCCTCGACGCAACCCGCATCGACACCGGCAAGTTCGGGCTCAGAAAGGAAGAGATCGACTTCAGTCGGATTGTCGACGGAGAAATGGAGATGCTCGAGGAAATGGCCAAGTCGCATGAGCGGGAGATCGTATACAGCCGCGACAAGGAAGACATCCATATGGTCGGAGACAGCTCAAGGCTTCGCCAGACCGTCACCAACCTGGTCGACAACGCCATCTACTACAGCAAGAGCAAAGTGGAGGTCAACCTGCACAGGGATGGCAACCTGGTCAAGTTCACGGTCAAGGATGACGGCATCGGCGTACCCCGGGATGAGCAAAACAAGCTCTTCACCAAGATGTATCGAGCCTCCAACGCCGAACTGGCCCGACCGGACGGCAGTGGTATCGGACTGTATGTCGTCAAGAACATCATAGAGGCCAGCGGCGGCAAGATCATCTTCGAGAGCAAGGAAGGCAAAGGCAGCACCTTCGGCTTCGAGCTGAGGTTGGGGGAGGAGGGGTAGATTGTTTTTGGGAGTGGTTGGAAATTGTAAGGAATGTATGGTTGTGGTATAATTGAGGTGTCATAAGTCGCAGTCGATTGCCCATAATAGAATGAGAACGGTTTGCCGTTTCGTACGTATGTCCAAGCAAGGACACCGTACGAAGCAGTAGGACATCCGTTCTGTTGTGGGAAAGCGATTTATGACACCGTTACGGTGTCCTTTCATTTTGGGCGCTTAGGTAAAAATAATAAAGGAGGTAGTAATGGATGATGGAAATGTGCGAGATCAAGATTTTTCAAAACAGGAGTATCCCCAATCCGAGTTGTCATTGTCGCCAGTTTTGCCAAAAGATACAAACGAGGGGTCGAATAGGGTTCCCATTGTCTTTGCCGTGATCATTGTTATTGTTTTGGCGATAGCTGCAATTACTATAGGGTTGCTGACTAGCCGCGGTTCGAGAACGGACGATAGCGTTTCGACGACAAGCGAGTCTCAGGATTGGGATTATAAAACCACTATGGAAGAACTTGCCAAAATTTGGAATTATGAGGCGAGAGACAATACTGATTTCACTTACAGGGAAGGTCCTGCAAATGCTACGGGCGTAGTAAGCCCAAACATTTTTGGGGCAAGAGGCTACAATCATCTTGCGATATTCCCCGAAAAGACAGCTGACGGAGTGCCAGAGGGGTTAGTAATCGTAACGCTTTTTCCGCAAAAGGGGTGTATGTCAGATGATAATATTCCTATACCATACTGCGATCCGTCTCCTTCGGAAAAGACTCAGTCACTCTATCGAGCGATCCGAGCTTCTTTTATTCACGACTGGAAATTTGATGTAAAAAATAATGAAGATAGCGGCTATGGCAAAGTTCTCGTAGTGGCAAACAATAAAACCTCCTGCAATATTATGATGGTAGATGCACAATTTGGTGCTTATATTGAAATTGCCTGCGTAGATGTTGGTCTCATTATCGGCCAGCTGGAAGAAACCGAGCCTTTTTCTGTTGCTCTATTGTCATCATTGCCAGATTCAGCGGGTAGCGTCTTGACTTCTCCTGGGATACGCGATAGTTCAATAGAAGGGTATCAGAGCGCCTATTTGTCCTATTGCGTTGGTTCGGCAGGTTGTGTGAGTGCGTTATTTTATAGGGTTGGTTCGGGGGATTGGCAATTTTTTGCAATGGAGCAACAGGCGATAGGTTGCGAGATGTTTGATACTGACGATAAGCGTAGAGCTTTTGCTGATTATATGTGCGATAGCGAGCAGTCAGGGTCTCCCGTTATAAGAGTTGGTGAATATTACGGATTGTTTAATTAAAAAGAAAGGAACAAATGGATAATCAAAATGTGCAAGATCAAGATTTGGTGGAGCAGGAGCAGCCACAGCCCATAGCGCCAGTTCCTCCGGTTTCGTTGCAGTATGCCACGCATGCGCCGCAGGGAGCCACGGAGAAAAAATCGAATAAAGCTTTGGTTTTTGCTCTAGCGATTCCGATTGCGATTGTTGTGGTGTTTTTTGCTTTGGTTTTTGTTGTTGGCTCTATTCTTGGTGCCAATCATGAAACGAAGGATGAAAAGGCGAAGAGGATATTGGCGGAGAATATTGAGAAGAATTGTACGACATGGGAGAGTCGAGAGCAGAGTGATTATGGTATGGGCGGGGTCGGCGGAACGAGAACTTTTGTAGACATAGGGGTTTGTGATGGGCGGATGGTTGAGCATAGGGTGGTGGTGTACTATAATAATTACGAGTATGAGTTGATTGAAGTCTCCTTGGATGATGCGGGATTGACTGGAACCGTAACTAGCGATGGGGACTGGAGAATATTCACTTCAAATTATGGATTTAGTTTTCGTTATCCGAAGGGTTGGTTGTTGGAGCAGGAGGCGGGGACGCTTTATGATGGGTATGTATCAAATTTGACGACGGTTATTTCTCCGAGGGGGTACAGGCTGACTCTTTATGAGGGGATGGTTGATGGGATCGGGGGCACATGTTCCGACGAGGATCCTGCAGAGGAGGTGTTTTATAGTTTTTTGGGAAAGTCGGGGATAGAAAACACGACGGTGATTTCGGTTGGGGATAGTTGGGAGTCTCCGAACTCTCGCAGATACCCGTATCTTTCAAATTTGAATATTAGCCAAGATACAACTTCGTTTTTCCATTGCTATCCATTTATGGAGAGTGGTACTCTCTTTGGGGGTGGGGCTGATTTGAGTTTTATTATCAGCCTGCATGGCGACGAGGAATACTTGTATACGATATTTGGTTTTCCGTGGAAGAATGCAGAAGAGCAAAGTTTGTCTGACGAGGAGTTTGGCGCGGTCGTGGAGATTCTTAGGAGTGCGATGCTGGATTGATCACGACCACTCCGACGGGGTGTCTTTGAGGATAGTGTATGGTTTATCCGATTTGATTTATATTATGTTAGACTAGTCGGGCGTAGATGATGAGGCGTTGGTTGAAGGTGCCGAGGCTGGGGACGAAGTGGCCGTAGCAGGTCATGAGGGAGATGCCGCGGCTTGGGAAGCGGTAGTGATTGAGTATTGGTAGCATAGAGAGACCGATGAGGTCGGTGACGTATTTTTGTTCGACTTGGTAGCGGTGGATGTTGCCGCCGCTTTCGATTTGGATGATTTGGCCGATTTCGACGCGGTGTAGGGAGTGGAAGATTCCGTCGGAGTGTCCGTCGAGGAAGCTGGTTCCGGAGGGGGAGCCGAGTCCTGCGCTTTGGTTAAACCAGCCGACGTTGTGGGCGGGTACGTCGATTTTGTTATTGGTGGTGCCGACTTCTTCGATGATGGCAGAAAGTCCGATGCTGTCGATGATTATTCGGCCGATGCTATGCACGACTGGCAATTGGGGGGCGGGAGTTTCTGGATTTGCTACGACAGTTACGCCGATCGTTCGTGCGCCGCTTGTTTGTTCGACTTCTGGCTCTGGTTCGGTAGCTACTTCCTCGGTTTTTTCCGGTTCTGGGTTTGGGGTGATGCGCTCGAGCTCTGTGAACTCTTCCGGGTAAGTGGAGGTGGTTGCCAGGACGTCGATATTATTTCGGCCGTTCATGCTCTTGATTATGCTTGGGATAGAAGCCAAAAGGAGGGATGTGAGTAAAAATGGTGTGATGAGAAGCGCGAAATGTGAATAATTTTTCCTAAATTTTGCAAACGTCATTCGTGACACTAAAATATCCCCCGGTCTCCCACCTTGATATTATGTTTATATTGTAACATAAATTAGATTATAATGCAAGCATTATGGCATTGTTGTAAGAAAAAAGGGGAATATTATCCCCATTATACCTCTATTATATCACAAGTCAAGGGAAAAGTCAAGTTTTTTGGGGATTTTGGGTGGTTTTTGGGAGAGATTGGGGGATTTTACGGATGAGAAGTGGTTTGGGGGAAATCTGAGAGAAAAGGGGCAGAATTGGGTGGGTTTGGGTAAGATTGATGGGAATAACAGATGGGGGATTCTTGTTGATTTTGGGGGAAATAGCGGGGGCTGATAGTAGTAGGCTATAAAATGAGCATGCTGTCGCCGTAGCTTAGGAATTGGTAGTGTTCGGAGATGGCGTGCTCGTAGGCGCGGAGGAGGAAGTCCCAGCCAGCGAAGGCGCCGGCGAGCATGAGGACGGTGGATTTTGGCGCGTGGAAATTGGTGAGTAGTCCGTCGACGATTTGGAATTTGTAGCCGGGGTAGATGAAAATGTCGGCTTCGCCATGGAGCGAACTTGTGGCGGTTTCTAAATCTTTGGCGGCGTATTCGAGGGTGCGGGCGACTGTGGTGCCGAGGGCGATGACTTTTTTGTTATTGGATTTGGCGGAGTTGATGGCGGCAATGGTTTCGGCGGGGATCTCGAAATATTCTTGGTGCATTTTATGATCTTTGATGCTTTCGGAGCGGATGGGGAGGAAGGTGCCGAGGCCGACGTGGAGGGTGAGGTAGGCGACGGACACGCCGCGAGTTTCGAGGTTGGATTTTAGTTCGTTGGTGAAGTTGAGGCTGGCGGTTGGGGCGGCGGCGGAGCCGGATTGTTCGGCAAAGACGGTTTGGTAACGGCGGCGGTCGCTTTCGTTGGCGTTGCGGTTCAGGTAGGGTGGGAGTGGGACGGTGCCTTGCGTGAGGGCTAGGTCGAGGAGGGTTTTGTTGGGGTCTAGGCTTCGCGCGACCGCGATGCCGTCACCGAGGATTTTTTTGATGATAATGACAGGGCGATTTTCGCGAGTCATCTCCTTATCCAAATGAGGATGACGAACAGAAGTACCACATTCAGGAGAGCGCTCCGGGCCGCTTGGCCAAGTCATACTCTCCTGAGATGTGGTATTCGGTTCGTCATCATATAAAAACAACTCGTCACTGGTGGAGAGGGAGCCGCGGTACATGATGCGGTGGGAGTGGTAGTTGTCGTTGCTGTGACGTTCGAGGAGAATGATTTCGCGCTTGGCTCCATTCCTTTTGGTAACTTGAAGCCGGGAGGGGATGACGCGGGTGTTGTTTAGGATTAGGAGGTCGCCGGGGTTGAGGGAATCTGCCAGGTTGGCATATTTGGAGTCAACTAGAGTTTGATTTTTGCGATCCAAAAGCAAAAGCCGCGAGGAGCCGCGGACTTTTGGTGGATGTTTTGCAATCAATTCATCCGGTAGATTGTATGAGTAATCGCTGAGAAGCATTACTCGGCGACGATTTCAACTCGGGTTCGTGGAACGGATGCGCCAGAAAAGGTTGTTTTCTTGGTCTTCGTGAACTTTACAACGCCATCGCGTGCGGCGTGGATTGTGAAGTTGCGGCTAACATATGCGCCCTCGCCGGCGATCTTGGTTGAGCCGGTTTGGCGGACGATAACTTCGCCGGCCTTGACTTTTTGACCACCAAAACGCTTTACGCCAAGTCGTGCGCCAGCATTGTTGTGGATATTTTTGGACGAACCGCCTGCTTTAACTTTTGACATGTAACTCCTTATTTCTTCTCTAAAACTAGTAGCTCGCGGCCGACAATCTGGCCTTCGCGGTGATAAATCAGGTCTTCATCACTTATACCACTAATACTTATCCTATTATACCCCACTCGCTCCAAAATGTCAAGGGAATCGAGCCGAGAAAAGCCATTTTTGCCATCATTCCAAGCTGGAACGGCCAAACAGAGCGTAAAACCGGGTTTAATTTGTGGGGAAATGTTGCTGAGGAAGCCGTGCAAGATGTTTTCTACTTCGTGAGTAGCGGCCTTTAGTTTAATGGGAACGGGGATCTGGCTCATAGGAGGGCCGAGGTAGATTTCGGAAGCGACGGCGTCGAAAGGCGCGTGCCATTTGTAATTGGTGGCGTCGGCGACTTCGGTGCGGCAATCTGGGAGATAGTGGTATTTGCCTCGTAGCCAGTCAATGTTTTTCTGGCTTTCGCTGGGCATTTTCGGGTTTTTGTCGGTTCCGTAGGCGGCTAGGCTCATCATCAATGATTCTTGGAGGATGGTTCCTGAGCCGCAAAACGGATCGAGAATCGTGAGTGGCGTGCTCCAAGAATCATTCCGTCCAGGAGACATCTCGCGGCCACCAGTCTCCTGGCCAGAATGTTTCTTGGAGCCGATGGCGAGGTTGATGACGATTTGGGCGAGTTTTGGGGGGAGCATGCCGTTCTGGGCGCTGCGGAAGGGGCGGTTTTGGTCGCGGGAGGCATAGGCGGTGATGTTTTGGGCGCCGGTCGAGAAGGCCAGGATGACTTCTTTGTCGGAGAAAACTATGAGGAGTTCGATTTTGTTGGGGGAAAGGCCTAGCTTGTTATGGTGGGAGATGGCGGTGGAGAGTTCGAGAGAGCGAGGTTCGATGAAGCGGGTTTTGACGTCAAGTTTGCCGAGAGCGTTTTTGATTTTGCCTTGTAGCTTGATGATTTGGGTTGGGGTTATGCCAGATGGGACGTTGCCGAGGAGGCTGATGCCGAGAGAGATGCGGCCAGCGCCAGGGGGAAGATTGTTTTTGATAAAAGCCAGGGCGGGGTCGAAAAAGTCGCCAAGATTGCGGAAAGATCCAAGAGGGGCGCGCGAGATAAGGATGCCGGACTTTTTGCTGCCGCCGAATGAGGAGATGAGCGGGGTGGGGGTGTTGGCTGGCAGGGTGACGGAGGCGACGGAAGGGGAAATGAGGCTGGCGGAGGCGCCGAAGACGCGAGAAAGCTCAGCGTAGCCGAGGAGTGGCTGGCGGCCGAGGTCGAATATGATGGTTTTAGTATTATTCATGTGTATGATACAATTTTAACATGAACAAGGGAAAAAGTA
This sequence comes from Candidatus Saccharimonadota bacterium, assembly GCA_009777365.1. Lineage (GTDB taxonomy): Bacteria > Patescibacteriota > Saccharimonadia > Saccharimonadales > Saccharimonadaceae > WRLZ01. The sequence goes on from WRLZ01000015.1 coordinate 10,637, forward strand.
AAAAACGTTTGCAGTTTAAGCATATTTTGAGTATAATCACGCTTGTTTTGGTTGGTCTTATTATATATGGGGCGAGGGAGGACTTCGCGGGGGCGATTGGGTATCTGGGGGATATGAATATTTGGATTTTGCTTTTGCTTATTCCGATGCAGGTTTTGATGTATTTCGCGGCGGGTAAGGTTTACTTTACGTATCTTCAGGCCAAAAAGGAGGGGATGAAGATTTCGCTTTGGAAATTGATGCGAATATCTTTTGAGATAAATTTTGCCAATCAGATTTTGCCGAGTGGTGGGGCGAGCGGGATAGCTTATATTGCTTGGCGGCTGAGGAGTTATGGGATTACGCCGGGGCAGACGACGATGATGCAGATATTTCGCTATGCGGCTGTGTCTGCGGCTACGGTGTTTCAGATGCTGGTGGCGTTGGTTGTTCTCGGGATAACGGGGGCGCTTTCGGGGTGGATTTTTTGGATTAGTGTGGCGATTACGTCGGGGTTGATGGTGGGTGTGGTGGTTTTGCTTCTTATTATATCGCGGAAGAAACGGGTGGATTGGTTCGTGCAAATTGTTTCAAGGTTTATAAATTTTGTCATAGGCAGGTTGCTTTTTTGGAAGAAGGAGCGGCTTGTTTTGATCAAGCCTGCGAAATTGGATGGGTTTTTGGCGGACTTGCATAAAGAATATGACGGTGTGCGAAAGAATCCGAGGGTGCTTG
>WRLZ01000016.1 GCA_009777365.1 Candidatus Saccharimonadota bacterium
GCGACCAAGGATAATTGAAATTGGAGGAAGTATAAATATTTGAACCTATACAAACAGTTCCTTTCCAAGCAGCACAGAAAAGATTGCCAACAGAACCAGAGGTTGGCTCGGTTAAATAATCACCAGTACCTCCCTGCCATTCTCGGTAGGAGACAAAAGAGAGGCGGGAAGTGGAGGCAACAGTGTTGGAACAGACGGCAGGATTAGCAAAGGAACATATATCCCATTGCCAATTGTGAGATCCTAGGGCAGTGGCTTTGGCCACGCCACCGATGGTGGCGGGGAGAGAGTTATACAACACGCCAGTACCATCATCAGCTAGGCGAGAGATGGCGATGGTGGGATTAGCATTATCGCTGCCCCAAGTTCCGTTGCCATAGTTATGCATGGCCATGATATATACATAGCCTGCTTTAGTTCCTGTTTGAGCAGCAGATTGGACTACTAGCCAAGGATTGCCATCTCCTAAGTCAATCACCTTACCTTTCATGGAAGAATCAGAGAGGGCGGTCTGAGCTAAAGCTAGTCGAGGGTAGCAGAAGCGAGTCAAAAAGAGTAATCCTAAAAATACTGCAGAAAAACAAAGCTTTGCTCTAGAGCAACTCTGTTTCTGATTTGGCTTCGCCGCTGCTGGCAATAAGATATGCATAGGTCATTTTTTTTAAGTCGCCCATGGATACACAAAAAAGGCAACTCTCCGTTGCACACCTAAACGAAACCAGAGTTATAAACTCAGCAGCGAATGGTCGAAAAGTTGCCTTTTCAATTCACTGCGGAGTTTATTGCTGATTAAAAAAGACCTCCGGCTTTTATTGTCTAAGTGTGCAATGTTAAGTATAAAGGGAAAAAATAAATTGTCAATGCCCTGCGCAACAAAAAAGGCCCACTGGGTAGTGAGCCTTTTTTTCATTATTAAACAAAAGTTTATTTAACGATTTTGGTGATGGAACCAGCACCAACAGTGTGGCCGCCCTCGCGAATAGCGAAGCGCAAGCTCTCGTCCATAGCAACTGGAGCGATGAGTTTGACACTGATCTTGGCATTATCCCCTGGCATGATCATTTCTAGGCCCGCACCCAAAGTGATTTCACCAGTGACGTCGGTGGTGCGGATATAGAACTGAGGTCGATAACCGGTCACAAATGGTTTATGGCGACCGCCTTCTTCTTTAGTTAGAATATAAACCTCGGCCTCAAACTCAGTATGAGCTTGGATGGAGCCGGCCTTACAAAGAACTTGGCCGCGTTCCACGCCATCTTTTTCCACTCCGCGAAGCAATAAACCGACATTGTCGCCAGCTTGACCTTCGTCGAGAAGTTTGCGGAACATTTCCACGCCAGTGACGGTGGTTTTGGAAGTGGGGCGGATGCCGACAATTTCGACTTCTTCGCCAACTTTAACCACACCTTGCTCGATGCGGCCAGTGACGACAGTGCCACGACCAGAAATGGAGAAAACATCTTCCACGGGCATGAGGAACGGCTTGTCGAGAGGACGCTCAGGAGTGGGGATATATTCATCGACAGTATTCATCAATTCCATGATCTTGGCCTGAGCATCAGCATCGCCTTCGAGAGCTTTGAGGGCGGAGACGCGAATAACGGGAGCGTTCTCGCCGTCATAACCATACTTGGTTAAGAGATCACGCACTTCCATTTCGACTAGATCCAAAAGCTCAGGATCGTCAACCATATCGACTTTGTTCAAGGCGACAAGGAGTTTGGGCACATTAACCTGATTGGCAAGCAAGATATGCTCGCGAGTCTGAGGCATGGGACCATCAGTGGCGGCGACGACTAAAATAGCGCCATCCATTTGAGCAGCACCAGTGATCATGTTTTTGACATAGTCGGCGTGGCCTGGGGCGTCGATATGAGCATAGTGCCTTTTTTCGGTCTCATATTCTAAATGAGAGATATTGATAGTAACTCCGCGAGCTGCTTCTTCGGGAGCGGAATCAATTTGATTATAGCCCAAAGCCTTATTCAGGTCCGAAGGAGCATGTTTGGCCAAGGTGGCGGTAATGGCCGCTGAGAGCGTGGTCTTACCGTGATCGACATGGCCGATGGTGCCGATATTGACATGGGGTTTATTACGTTTGAAGGTGTCTGCCATATTTCCTTTCTGATATTGGTATTTCTTTTTATTTACTTGGTAACAAGTTACATATTATACACTAGTCGCCCCGATTTCGCGAGCGGAAGTCGCCGCGCTCCTCAATGATCTTGGCAGTGATGGTGGCGGGCACTTCTTCGTAGTGGCTGGGGAGCATAACGGAAGTGGCACGACCTTGGGACATACCGCGCAAAGTGGTGACATAACCCTGCATTTGCGAGAGAGGCGCGAGAGCATTGATGATGGTGACGGGACCGCGAGTGAGGGTTCCTTGGATTTGGGCACGGCGAGAGCCGAGATCACCCATAATATCGCCCATAAACTCCTCGGGAGTGGTGACTTCGACTTTCATCACTGGCTCGGTCAAGACCATGTCCGCTCCCTTAACAGCTTCGCGCATGGCTAAAGAGCCGGCCATTTTGAAAGCCAACTCGGAGGAGTCAACGTCATGATAGGAACCGTCGTAGAGAGTAACTTTAATATCGTTCATGGGATAACCAGCGAGGAAGCCTCTTTGGAGCGCTTCTTGGATACCTTTGTTGGTGGGCTCGATGAACTCGCGAGGGACACGACCTCCGGTGATGGCATTAACAAACTCATAGCCAGTACCGCGATCTTTAGGCTCAATTTCGATGAGGACATGACCGTATTGACCATGACCGCCGGTTTGCTTGATATATTTGCCTTCGCCCTTGGAGGAGCGACGAATGGTTTCGCGATAAGCAACTTGGGGGCTACCTACGTCAGCTTCAACCTTAAACTCTCTCTTTAAGCGATCGACAAAAACTTCGAGGTGAAGCTCGCCCATACCGCCAATGACGGTTTGGCCGGTTTCGTGGTCGGTGGTAATTTTGAAAGTGGGATCTTCTTCGCTCAATTTAGCTAGCGCCAAACCCATTTTTTCTTGGTCGGATTTGGTTTTGGGCTCAATGGCTAAGGAGATGACTGGCTCAGCGAAAATAATACCTTGGAGAATAATGGGTTTGTTTTCATCACAAAGAGTGTCGCCAGTTTTACTGCTTTTTAAGCCCACAATGGCCACAATCTCGCCGGCTTTGGCTTCCTCGATTTCTTCGCGCTGGTCGGCATGCATAAGAATAAGGCGACCAACACGTTCTTTTTCGCCGCGCACAGGGTTATAGACATAGCTACCGGACTTGATGGAGCCAGAATAGACACGACAATAAGTTAACTTACCCACATGAGGATCGGTTTGGATTTTGAAAGCTAAACCAGCAAAAGGCTGATCGGGCTTGAGTAGGCGAGCTTCGACTTCTTGAGTTTTGGGATGTTCGCCTTTAATTTCTCCAATATCGGCGGGAGCGGGCAAATACTCCACTACCCCATCGAGCAACATTTGCACACCAGTGTTTTTTAGGGAGCTGCCGGCATAGACGGGAACGAGTTGATAAGCAATGACAGCACGACGCAGAGCGGCTTTGAGCTCATTAATGGCGATTTCTTGACCGGCGAAGAACTTCTCCATGAGAGCGTCGTCGGTTTCGCAAATTGCTTCGGTAAGCTGATTTTTGAGCTCGACGAGTTGGTCTTGATATTCATCGGGAATGGGTATTTCTTGAGGAGGAGTTTGGGGATTTTTGGCATCGAACTCATAAGCTTTCCCCTCGAGAACTTGAATTACGCCACGAAAAGAATCTTCGGCGCCGAGAGGAAGAACCATGATGGCAGGTTTGACGCCAAACTTGGCTTTAATATCGTCGATGGTGGCGAAAAAATCAGCGCCGACCTTGTCCATTTTATTAATAAAACAAACGCGAGGAACTTCGTATTTATCAGCTTGGCGCCAAACAGTTTCGGACTGGGATTGAACGCCCTCAGAGGCGTCGAGAACAGTGATGCCGCCGTCGAGAATGCGCAAAGAGCGCTCTACTTCAGCAGTAAAGTCCACATGGCCGGGGGTGTCGATAATATTAAAACGATAGCGCTCTTTTGGCAGATGGGACTCAAAATGGGGTTGCCAGAAGGCAGTGGTGGCAGCGGAGACGATGGTGATGCCGCGCTCCTGCTCCTGCTCCATCCAGTCCATAGTAGCCGCACCTTCGTGGGTTTCACCAATTTTGTAGTTTTTGCCGGTGTAGTAGAGGATGCGCTCGGTGGTGGTGGTTTTTCCGGCGTCGATATGAGCAATAACTCCAATATTGCGGATCCTATCTAGAGGAACATGTTCATTACTTTTGACTGTGGGCGTGACATTGGCCATAAAATTATTTCTATATTTACTTACACGAAGTAATAATTATAAATGATTACCATCTAAAATGCGAGAAGGCTTTATTGGCCTCGGCATTTTTATGAGAGGTTTCTTTTCGAGCGAGTGAGCCAGACTGACCGGCGAGAACATCAACCATTTCAGCGGCGAGTTTCTCGGCGAAAGTATGGTATTGCTTGTTGGGACGTTTGTTGGCTTCTTCAACTAGCCAACGCAGGGCAAGCGCAAAACCACGGCGAGGACGTACAGGCATGGGGACTTGATAGGCGGCGCCACCGACACGCCGAGAGCGAACTTCCATTTCGGGGGTGATGGCGGCGATGACTTCATCGAATAACTCGAGGGGTTTTTTCTTGGTTTGGGCGGAGGCGAGGTCGAGAGCCTCGTAGGCGATAGAGGTGGCGACGGATTTTTTGCCGGAGCGCATGATGTAATTGATGAGTTTAGCAATTTTAATACTATCGTGTTTGCCATCGGGAGTGATGATTCTTAAAGGGGCTTTTTTAGCGCGCATATAGATACTTTCTTCTCTCCGCTTTTGGGAAGCGGAAATACTTTCTATTTTTATAATTAATTAGCTGCTGTAGGGCGTTTAACACCATACTTGGAGCGGGAAGTTTGGCGATTGGCCACACCGGTGGTGTCGTATTTGCCGCGCACAATATGATATTTCACCCCGGGGAGATCTTTGACCCGCCCGCCGCGCACCAAGACAATGGAGTGCTCGGCGAGAGAATGACCTTCTCCTTGGATATAAGCAGTAATTTCGACTTTGTTGGACAGGCGGACCCGAGCGACCTTACGCAAGGCCGAATTAGGTTTCTTGGGAGTCATGGTCTTGACGATAGTACATACACCGCGTTTTTGGGGGGAAGTGGTGGAAGTGGGGCGATTAGTTAAATTGTTAAAAGATTTACGTAAAGCCGTTCCCTTGATGCGGGTGGGCTTACGGGTGCGTCCGTTAGAGCGGACGAGCTGGTTAATAGTAGGCATATAAAAGTTAAGTATTCTTTAGTTTTAGTTAAGTTTTTAGGTTAAATTATCCTTAGTGCTTCGTCAAGAATAACAGAGGGGTAGATTATAACATAAAGGGGGATGTTGGGTCAAGTAGTGTTATTTTAATGTAAGTATGATATAAAAAGAGATAGCACCTGCCGCAAAAGCTCTTTTTAATTAAAAAAATAATACGGTTGGGAGGACAACAGCGTGAAAAGACAATTGGGTGTGATTGCCTTGCCCAGCGCGGACAAATTAGGCATAGAAATATGCAAAATACTGGGCATTCGACCTAAAACCCTAGACATCGAAGATTTTCCTGATGGAGAATGGAGAATTAGAATTGAGGATGGTCCTCGAGGAAGGAACGGAGTACGCGGCGAGAACGTGGTAGTTTTGGGGGGGCGAACGACGATCGCTGGACAAGCGGCCAATCCCGCTAAAGACGCCATGCAGACACTCTCGGTAACAGCAGCGGCTTATGAGAGTAAGGCTAATAAAGTATGGGCCTTGCTTCCTTATCTCTGGTTCTCAAGAGCAGACAAGAAGGAGGGTAGAGCCACAGCGCTAGCAAAACATGTTTTGCGATGGGGCGAGCAGACCGGAATAGAGGGGTATGCGTTTTTTGATTTACACTCAGAACAGATCGAAGAATATCCCATAAAAGCGAAAACGGATAATATTCCTTCGTCAATTTTGTTTTCTTATTGGATACAAGAGAAAACAGATTGGCTAAGCAAAACAAATCCGGTGGTGCTGGGAGTGCAAGAAGGGAAGATGGAAGATGGGGCGGTCGTGGTGGCTCCAGATGCGGGAAGTGCAAAAAAAGCCCGAGATTTAGCGATAAAAAGCGGGTTGAAATGTTACTTCGCCACTAAGATCCGATTTAATGCCGAAGATGTGGCAGTGGTTATTCCTCGAGAAGTTGAAGGAAAAACGGTCATCTTGATGGACGACATCATTGATACTGCCGGAACATTGTGCCAGACAGTAGAAAAATGTTATCTGGCGGGAGCGAGAACTGTTAAGGCAATTGCTTCTCACGGCATCTTTGCCGGCAAGGCGCAAGATAGATTGACTAAGCTGGCTGAGCAACATTCAGATTTTGAGCTGATAGTGACTGACTCAATCAACCAAATAATGAAACCTATAAGTAATTTCTGTATTTTACCGTTAGCTCCATTGCTGGCTAAGTGGGTGAAAATTACACTCTGGGAAGAAAAGGGATCAATGTCACCTTTCTTTAATTATCCGGAGGCATTTAAGAAATTGTATAGAAGGTATGGGTAAAAAAAGGGCAAAGAGGGGCTAGCGACGGAAGTTGCTGGCCCCTAGTTTTTAGGTATAAAAAAACACCCTTGTTAGTGGCTCGACTTATTTTTGCAGAACAATTTAGATTAATCTTGATAAATGTCGCGACGATGTCCGACTTTTAAGCAGAGAATGATGAGTTTATTATGTTCGATCTGGGCTATAACACGATAATCGCCAATGCGGTAGCGCCACAAACCAGAAAGCTTGCCTTTAAGAGCGTGGCCACTGATGTGCGGATTAGTGGTTTTATCGAGATGGTTTTTCATCCAGTGCACAATATGCTTACTCACACTTTTATCAAGCTTAGCTAATTGTTTATCAAATTTAGGGGTGTGAATGACTTGATAAGAATTAGTCATTTAGGTATTTTTCATATAATTCGCTAATTGGCCTGGTCTGTTGTGGTTGCTTAAGATATTCACGATAGGCTGCTTCGCCGGCACGAATATCATTCCAATCTTCGATTTTCTCGATAATAGCTTCTTTCATGAGGACACCGATGCTTTTTTTCTCGGCCTTAGCAAAGCCCATGACAAACTTGCGCTCTTCATCATTTAAGCGGATAGAAATAGTGCTGGAAGCCATAAGTACCTTTCTGGTTAATGTGTTACATTGTAACACAAAAGGGGTGGTTTGTCAAGGGGTGGTTTTTGATTGTGGAAGAGTTTGATTTTGTTAGACGGCATAGGGGTGATTATAACACGGATATGTCAATAAAAAAACACCCTTGTTAGTGGTTTATCTTATTTCGTAAGATAAGGTTATTTATAACTTTAGAGCGGGATTACATCCACATCCATCCTTGTTATGTATGTGGGGCCAAAAATATTAAGGCGGCATTGAGTTGTAAGTACATGTAGAGGTTTGCAAAGAGTCTGCGCCTTGACTTTATTAAAAAAAGGGGTTGAGTATGTAAATCTTCCACAACTATCTGGGAATGTTCTACATTCCCATGGCCAGATTCTGACATAATCATTAGATCTGGCAAGAAAATAAGCATAGCGATAGCTCAAACTAAAATAGATAGTAAGTAAAATTAGGGGAACAACTAATAAAAATAGTGTTTGTATTTTTGATTTTTCGGCTTTGGAACACATGGTATTGCTATTTTACCACAAAAAAACACCCTTGTTAGTGGCTCGACTTATTTTCGCAAGGCAACGTGGCCTAACTATCGTGGGCGCTGAGAAGTTTCAAGACTCTGTTCGGGATGGAAAGAGTTGGGGCCATCTCGCTCTAGAGCCACTAACAAGGGTGTCAGTTTGTTTATATTCTCGTCGCGCGTTGCGCGACGGGAATAGTTTTGGTTGATTAATAAAGAGCAACTTGTTCTCTAAAAGGTGAAGAAAATATTTTGTCATGATAGGCACTACTGACAATCAAAATTGTAAATTATGTTCAATCGACGCTTAGTATTCTTCGGCTAAATCTGTCACCAGACTTACACCCAGAACCTATCAACCTAGTAGTCTACTAGGGGTCTAATGGAGAAGTTTAATCTCGGGGCTAGTTTCCTGCTTAGATGCTTTCAGCAGTTATCTATAAACAACGTAGCTACCCAGCAATGCTCTTGACAGAAACAACTGGAAAACTAGGGGTTGCCTCACTCCGGTCCTCTCGTACTAGGAGCAAATTCCCTCAAACTTCTAACGCTGACGGCGGATAGAGACCGACCTGTCTCACGACGGTCTGAACCCAGCTCGCGTACCGCTTTAATAGGCGAACAGACTAACCCTTGGGACCTGCTACAGCCCCAGGATGCGGTGAGCCGACATCGAGGTAGCAAACAGTGCCGACGCTAGGAACGCTTAGGCACTATGACTCTGTTATCCCCAGAGTAGCTTTTATCCGATAAGCCCGGTGTCTTCCACAAAACACACGAGGATCACTAAAACCTACTTTCGTATCTGCTTGACTTGTATGTCTCACAGTTAAGCACCCTTATGCTTTTACACGTCCAGTCTGATTTCCATCCAGACTAAGGGTACCATTGCACACTTGCGTTACACTTTAGCAAGTAACCTCCCCAGTTAAACTACCCACCAAACAGGGTCCCGGATAACGTATGCAGTTATCGTCGGTAAGTTCCATTATCAAAGACGAGCGGTATTTCACTGATGGTGCAAGCACCTCCCGCCTATGCTAAACAATCTTTGATAACAGAACAGTGTCAAGTTGTAGTAAAGCTTCATGGGGTCTTTTTGTCCTGCCGCCAGTAGGCCGCATCTTCACAGCCATTTCAATTTCACCGAGTTATAGTCCAAGACAGTATGAGACTCGTTAAACCTTTCGTGCGCGTCGCCAATTAAGCGACAAGGTACTTCGCTACCATAGAACAGTTATAGTTACTGCTGCCGTTCACTGGGGCTTCGATTGCAAGCAAACCCGGATAAATCCGAGTTCACCCACGCACTTAACCTTCCAGCACTGGGCAGGCTTCAGCCCGTATACTTCCTCTTACGAGTTGGCACAGACCTGTGTTTTTGGTAAACAGTCGATCTCATAGCTTTCGCTGCGCCTGACTGACTTAAAGTCAGCCAGAGGGGCATCTTTCGAAATTACGCCCAGCTGTTTTGCCGAATTCCTTAGACTACATTATCTCGCTCTCCTTAGTCTACTCGACCTGACCACCTGTGTCGGTTATCGGTACGATTTGATTAATATCTCCTTGCGAAACTTTTCCGGGACAATGAAATCAGAACTATCTCCTTCACGCAAGCGCTCCAGAGACCCATCACAACTCAGATAAACGACCTCTCGGATTTGCCAATAGAAGTCTGCTTTGTTGATTAGAGGCGAAATCACATCCGCCCAATTCCTATCCATCACCGTCATTCCCCAAGTCAAACGATATTAACCAAGGACTGGAATATTAACCAGTAATCCATCGGCTACCCCCGCTAAACGGAGCTCACCTTAGGATCGCCTAACCCGCACACGACGAACGTGGGTGCGGAAACCTTGGTCATTCGGAGTCGCAGATTCTCACTGCGATATTCGTTACTCATGCCGGCATTCTCACTTCTGATCGCTCCACCGGTAGCCTTTCGGACCGGCTTCAAAGCACACAGAACGCTCCCTTACCACTTACTCGACAAGTCGAGTAAATCCAAAAATTCGGTGCAATGTTTAAGCCTCGTTGGATCTTCGGCGCATTATTTCTACGGCTAGTGAGCTGTTACGCTTTCTTTAAAGGATGGCTGCTTCTGAGCCGACCTCCTAGGTGTCTGAGAAATAAAACTTCCTTTCCCACTTAACATTGTCTTAGAGACCTTATTTGTTGGTCTGGATTGTTTTCCTTTTGTTTACGGAACTTAGCTCCCGTAAGCTGAGTGCAGCGCATACAAGTATGGTATTTGTAGTTTGACTAGAGCCCGAAGTTTTACCCCCGGTACTCAGATCAGAGCCCTACCCCCACACTGCTAATCGCCACCCTATACCTAAATATATTTCAGGGAGAACCAGCTATCTCCAAGTTCGTTTGGCATGTTACCCCTTACCACAGCTCATCCGAGCATGTTGCAGAATACATCGGTGCGGTCCTCCCCCTGTCCTTCGACAGGGTTCAACCTGGCCATGGTAAGCTCACTTGGTTTCGGGTCTATCAGCAGCAACAATAAACGCCCTATTCAGGCTCGCTTTCACTGTGGCTTCGCGATGATTATCGCTTAACCTGCTACTGCCAATAACTCGCCGGCTCATTCTTCAATAGGCACGACATAACTATGCATTGCTGCATAGCGTTGTCTGATTGTTAGCAAATGGTTTCAGGAACTATTTCAACGGGTCTTCCACCCTGCTTTTCACCTTTCCCTCGCGGTACTCGTTCACTATCGGTCTAAAATTGGTATTTAGCCTTGGAGTGTGGTCACCCCAGCTTCAGGAGAGAGTTTGCCGTCTCTCAACCTACTCAGGATACTGCTAGAAAAATAATAACTTTCGTTTACAGGACTATCACCTTCTTTGGTCGCCTATTCCGAGGCGTTCTGCTAATTATTATTTCTCATGTTGCAGTCCTACAACCCCGCAGAAAATCTGCGGTTTGGGCTCTTGCCTGTTCGCTCGTCGCTTACTAAGGCAATCTCATTCGATTTCTTTTCCTGCACCTACTTAGATATTTCAGTTCGGCGCGTTATCCCCGAGCGATAAATCGCTCAGTAACTGCTATTTCTAGCAGTTGGATTTCTCCATTCGGAAACCGTCGGATCAGCGCTTGTGCACAGCTCCCCGACGACTATCGCGGTGTTAGCGTCCTTCTTCGTCCATTTTAGCCTAGGCATCCACCATTTGCGTTAATTTACATAAATTACGAATATAATTTGATAAAAGTCTATATTCCCTCGCCCAGAAGGGCGAGGAAAATATGATATAGACTCTCACCCGAGTGGGTGAGAGATAAATATCGTCTTTGTTTCAATTAAAATGTTTGTTTTTGATATGCGTGGAGAGTAAAAAATACTCCCCCGCCTACATGACAATAATTTTCTTCACTTTTCAAAGAACAAGACAAGACTACAAAACACTAATCATTGAGCGATTAATGCTATTGAGTGATGTGTTTTTGAGTTGGAGGGAATCTAAATTGTATGATACAACCAGATTGTCGCAATAAGACTTGTGATTATACA
>WRLZ01000017.1 GCA_009777365.1 Candidatus Saccharimonadota bacterium
TGCCAGAGGTCGGCAAGACCGACTGAGGTATCGCCGAGGATTATGGTGCCGACGAAAATTCCAGCGTAGTAGGAGGCAGAGAGGAGGATAAGTGTAAAGACAAGTGCGAAATATTTTTGCCAGAAGTAGGTTTTTCGGGATATTGATTTGGCGAGCTGGGTTTGCATCAGGCCGTTTCGTTCTTCTCGAGCGAAAATGGATAGGGAGAAAATGATTGCGAAGATCACGATGACGATGGATACTTGGCTGATGAGTATGGTGCTTATGAAGCCGCTGAGGCTTTCCCATGCCGTGCCACTGCCGAGCCAATGGTTTAGGAGGGCGGGCAAGGGTTCGGCAGGGTTTTCAAAGAGGCTTTTTACCACCGGGAAGGCTTGAACCAGGAGCAGGTTGAGGGCGAAAATGCCAGCGCACCAGAGGAGAATCGTCAGCCAACTAGCGCGTAGAGTTTTTAGGAGGATGGTCATTTCTTGGCCTCCTTGGCGGTTGCCTTTTTGGCTTTTCTAAGATCCTCTGCTCCTTGGACGAGGATTTGGTAGGCTTTGGCGATTTCGTCATCGTCGTTTCGACTATCTGGTTTGAAAAATAGCATGAAGACTGTTTCGAGGGATTCGGGTCGTATTTGCAGGTTGGAGATTTTGTGTTTGCTGAGGCTTTTGATGAGAGGGTTGATGTCATTGCCGCTACGAACAGTGAGGTATAGGCCGCCCGACTCGGGTATTTCGATCTTGACCTTGTCGCCGTAGGCATTTTTGACGGCATAAACAATGTCGGAGACTTTGTCCGCATCCAGCGTGACTATGGTGGGGGAAAGGGCGAGAAGCTCGGCTTTGGATTTGTGGGTTACGATTCGCCCATCTCTGATGAAGAGGAAGTTGTCGCAGATGTCTTCTATGTCGGAGAGGATGTGGGACGAGATGAAGATGGTTGTGCCACTACTGCGGAGATCTTGCAGGATTAGCTTAAATTCGGCGACGGCGAGCGGGTCGAGGCCGTTGGTTGGTTCGTCCAGGATTAGAATTTTAGGCTTGCCGAGGAGGGCGATGAGGAGTGCGACCTTTTGGCGGTTACCGGAGCTGAGTTTCTTGATTTTGGCTTTTAGGTCTACGCCGAGTTTGTTGGCCAGGTATATGATTTCGTCGTTCTTGACTTTCTTGCCGGAGAGGCGAGCAAAATATTTTAGTTCTCGCCAGACGGTGAAGTTGTTGTCAAGCGCGGTATTGCTTGCGACGAAGCCGATTTCTCGTCGGGCGGCGGTACTATCCGGAGACATTTTGTGGCCGTTTAACTTAGCTATTCCGAAAGTGGGGCGGATGAAGCCGAGGAGGATATTCATGGTGGTGGTTTTGCCGGAGCCGTTGGGGCCGAGGAAGCCGGTGATGGAGGCGGGTTGGATTGTGAAGGAAACGTCGGAGATGGCGCGTAGGGTGCCGAAAGATTTGGTTAAGTTGGCGACGCGAATATCATTTGTTACTATTGGCTTTTTGCTATTAGCCGAGCTAGAGCGTTTCTTCCCCACCTTCTTTTTCATAATATGATTATAACATACATTCTAATCAGGCGCAACTATTTTGGGGTGTCTTAGGGGTTTGGGCTATTTGGATTTTTTGGCTTTCTCGGGCTTGTGGTAGTCTTTGGGGGTGATGGAGTCGAGCCAGTCGAAGAGGGAGATGCGGTATTGGAGCTTGCCGAGATGGGCTTGGATCATTGACAAAAAGTATGGTTCGATTTTCTCGGGTTGATTATGTTGGTCAAAAATATAGCGGTAGTCCTTGATGAAGGCGCGGAAGGCTTCTTCGGCGAGGGCCTTAAATTCGGGGCGTTTGTTCATATCGGATGAGTTGATTATGACGAAGGAATAGACGCTGGTTTGGATGATGCGGTTGGCTGTTCCGTCGCTCATGGGTTTGCCGTCGCGGAGGCCATAGTGGCGGGCCTTGATGTATTCGTGGAAATAGCGGGCTATGAAATCTTCTGCTCCAAGGGCGCGAGTGAGGGAGTCGGGGTTATTGCGCCAGAAGTAGACTTCGGTGGGGATGTTGATAGTCTTGGGGCTAAAGGTAGAAAGGCGCAGGTTCCAATAAATGTCTTCATTGCACATGAGTTCTTCGGAGAAGCGGATGTTGTTTTGGCGGAGGAAGTCGCGGCGGACGATTTTGCCATGGAGCCAGGTTTCGTTGGTGCAGTCGATTGGCGTAAAGCTGCCGTCGTCGAGCTCGCGGAAGGTGCCGAGGCGGAAGAGGTCGGTGTCTTTGTGGGTGGAGATTTGGCTTAGGATGAAGGCGAGGGTGGTGGCGTCGCGGAGGCAATCGTCGCAATCGAGGAACATGATGAAGTCGCCGAAGGCTTTGTTGACGCCGTTTTGGCGGTTTTGGCCTGGGGAGTTGGGGCCTTAGCGTTCGAAGAAGTCGATTTTGAACGAGAAGTGGTTTTTGTCGATGAGGCGCTTGACCTTGGTATTGCCCTTGGTGTCGATACAGACTAAGACTTCGATGTTATGAAAGTTGATGGAAGATTGGGTCTCGATGGAGGCTAGGGCGCGGAAGAGGAGCTTTTCGTCGTCCTTGAAATAGGGGATAACGATTGATAATTTCGGAGAAGCGATGGCTTTCTGTTCGATTTCGGTACGCTTGATGTATGTTACTTGCTTAACGAAAACGGGTTCACAGTTCTCGGCGCCAGCTTTACCGGCGGCACGCTTGGAGAGGATTTTGCCGTAGGGGGCGTCGGTATTGTTGGGGAATTGTTGGATGGAGGCCTGGTTGCCGTTGACGGCCTCTTCAATAAATTCGGTGCTTATGGTGCAAGCTTCTGGGTTTTCCTTTATGGCACGCTGGATAAACCAGAGGCTGTCGTTGGCGGAAAAACAGTCGCCAGCCTCAAAATACATTACGAAGGGGGTGGTGATTCTGTAGGTCTCGGAGACGGTATAGTCTAGGGGGATGTTCTTGATGGACTTTGGTACGGACGCCTCGTGGACGATGATTTTTAGCTTCCCCCAATCGGCGGATTGGCACATTATGGAATAGAGTGTGCGATAGATTTTGTCTTTGTTCCCACCTTTAATAATGATTGATAAGTCTTTCATGTTCTAATTATAGCACGATATTCTAGATCCTCGGGTCAAGCCCGAGGATGACAGGGGGGCGTGAGGGTGGCAAGGGGGCTATGGGGATAGCGGGGGAGGCTGCGGGGGTGGTAAAGCGGAGGTTGCGAGGGGGTAGTAAAGACAAGAGCCACAAAAGCCTCCATAGTATGGAGGCTTTGCGGAGAAAATTCTTGTCTCTAATTAAGGGTTGTCAACTAGAGTGAAGAGAACCTGTGCGGTGTATGTACCAGTTGGCTGGTCAGTTGCAATCGTTACACCATATCGGATGGAGTAAGCGTTAGAAGCTCCTATCGAAGCACCGTTAGCTGCAGCTGTCGAAGCGATCAAAGCCGAAGTTGTGGTTGGCATGGTTGGGTTTGTCCAAGCTGGCTGAGTTACTGTAGATCCAGCTGTACAGTCAGCTATGCTAGATGGAGTAGGAATTGACCAGTTCGTACATCCACCAGTGCTCGAGAAGGCAGTAGAGTTGATGCCCCATGTATAGCTACCACCAGAGTAGTTGGTTCCTGGAACACCAGTTCCGAGGCCTGGAGTTGCCACAGTCGCAGACCCTGGGATTATATTGTTCCCATTGGCTAGGTTTATATCAGCTGTGGTTGGTGCAGACATGTAAAGCGAGTAACCTGTGCTATTGGTTGATCCAGCGCGGACTACGTCAGACAAGTTTGTCAAGTCTGTTACACCTACGCCTTCAGTCGTAGTAGTTAGACCGTCAACGTTTAGATATAGTGCGCTGTTTACGATAACGTTGATGTTCTCGGTTGCCGTTGCTGGGGAGGCCTCTACAGCGCTGAGTGGCACTGCTGCTGCACCCAAAGCTGCGACTACGCTAAGACCAGCTATAATTTTTGTTGCTTTCATTTTTTCTCCTTTTCTCCGTATATAATTACAGGAGTTTTTTAATTTTTGTTTCTATCCCTAGCAATCATTAATTGCCAGTTCAATTATCTTTAGTATACACGAAAAAATCGTGAAGTCAAGGGCTTTTAGGGCATATTTTGGGGGATGGCGTTGTGTTGTGGAAAACTTACAGGTGGGCTGTGGATAACTTGATTGCTCACAGGGAACCTTCGGTATTGGTTTGCGCTAATGTTGGGATAAAGAAAATCCCATGCCAGGTTGGTATGGGATTTCTTGTTCTGGATCCTCAGGCCAAGCCCAAGGATGGCAGAGGGTTAAGCCTCTTGGGCGTTGGCTGCTCGGGTCATAAGGTCGCTGACGATGAAACCGATGATACCACCGATTAGTGGAGCGACGATATAAGCTAGAGCGTTGACGCCAAAGTTCTCTGGGACTTTGGTGAATGCTTCCATGGCAACAGCTAGGGCTGGGTTAATAGCAAAACCTGTGCCGATGTAGCTTGAAGCGCTCATGGCGAAGATTGTAGCCGCGAATACACCACCTGCGAAGATAGCGCCGAAGGTGTAGAGACTCTTTCTTGATTGGATAGCTCGGGCAAAGAACAGAGTGATGATCGCTGCGCCGATGACTTCAATGGCAAAGACGAGGCCAAGGCGACCCTCTGGAATGGAGATCATTGAGTAGATGGTTGGAGCGCCAGTCATTGAATCCTCAACTGCGGCGCCGAGGAAGGCCTTGAGTGCGATGTAGGCCAACATAGCACCTAGAACTTGTGCGATGATGTAGAACAAAGCGCGGATGGCCGAGATGCGCCTAGTAACCAATGCACCCAATGTAACTACTGGGTTAAGCATTGCGCCGGAGATTTTGTAAGCCAAAAGAGCGGCTGCCAAAACACCGAACATGACGAACAACGGGCTGGCTTGGGTTGTCAAAGTGACCATAACCAAGATAAACGAGCCTAGAATTTCGGCTACTAGAGCCGCGACTAGCTTTGGTGACCCAAAGAGGCTGTCGACGTTTTCTTTGCCCTCATACTTTTTAGCGAAAAATGACTTGAAAGCGTTAGTCTTTTCTGCTGGAGACGCGGCTCCCATTACTTTTGTTTCCACTGATTTTGCTGCTTTCGCAGGTGCTTTCTTTGTTTCCGTAGCCTTTATGGTTTCAGGCTTGGTAGTTTTTGCTGCTTTAGACGATGAGTCTTTTGCAGCGCTTTGCCCACCGCGCGTGCTTCTCTTGCGAGCCATAGGATCCTCCTTAGTTAATGTTTCCTAGGGATATGATATAATAGAATCAAGAAAAATGCAAGGGTAGACTGGAAGGAATTTTATGGGGCTAGTGGTGAAGAATGATTATGGTGAGGACGATGCGTTGTCGGCGCGGATTGCTGAGGAGATGCGAAGGAAGGCGTCGGAGAACAGCGGGGAGGGTGAGAAGCTGGAGTTGCCGGAGAGCGATGAGGTGGAAGATTCGGCGTATATGGAGAAATATAGCGAGAGTGAGAAGAATCCGTATGTTTGGAGGGTGGTTTTGGTGTTTGCGATTGCGGGGGCGGTGATTCTCGGGTTTATTGCAGTGATGTAATGGCCTAGTTTTCTTTGGAAAAGAAAACTAACAAAGAAACTCTCATTGTTATTTTCAGTTTGAAGTGAATCCAAACTGAAAATAGGTAGATTATAGACAAAATACCCCCTAAATAGCCCAAATTGCTTGACTTTTTTGACTAAGTGTGCTATAATATGTATAATGGGAGGATTATCTCTCGCCAGATTTGATGGTAGTTTAATAAACTGTTTAATCATAATCTTAACTGCGGCCGAAATGTAAGCCGAAAAATGTGATTATCGTGTGGTTCTTAAGGGGCCTGCGGCGCTAGTGCAAAACTTTTTGCAAACCTTTATTATTATACACCTACACCCAGAAAATGGGAAAATGCCCAGATGGGGGCTAAAAAATGGAAAGGAGAGTGTTTGCTATGAAGAGAAAGAAAGTTCTGGGCATTTTGATAGTGGTCATACTACTGGCGGGCCTTCTTGTGGCCTGTGGAAATGGACATAGCGAAGCTGTCGATCTGCTTGAAGAAGCGGGTGAAGAAACCCAGTTTCCAGATGGACGTTATCGGATCAAGGTCAGCATAAACACGATAGATGTTGACAATGAGGAGATTTCGGTTTTTATCTGGGATGAGGAGTTTCGGGATTTGCCAAGTGAGTACGGCGAAGTTTATCAGAATCACTTTTTCAGGCTGGATTCGGGGGCAGAGTTTGTCTTTGGGAGCCAGCGGATAAGGGATGTGCGGATGGTGGGGTATTTAGACGCCTATCTGACGCTCGTGATTGATGATGGAAATGTCGTGGTTGCTGGTGGGCAGATTGTCGGGGATGATTTATCCGGGATGATGGCGCAAGTCGAACAAGGGCTGGGTGACTTTTATCAAGTAGACTTGAAACTGTTCGGTGAAATCGTGAGGGCTTGGTGTCCGGGTCGTTCTGAGCTGATAGTCGGGGAAATTTACAGATTTCCGATTGCTGCGGAGGGGCGAAATGGGATAGTTATTTTGTCCGAGCCTTTGCTTATGGACATTGATCCGAGGCTGGTGGTGGAAACTACTGAACAATTGGCGATGCGGGTGCTTTGGGGTCAGTTTGATGATTTTCCGAAGCGGCTGTATCTCCTCAGGCACAGATACTGGGAAGTCCAGGCGCGCGTCAATGAAATACTTGCTCCGAAGAAAGTTGGGGGAGGAAATATTATTGATGTTACAATTGCAGGAGTCGACGAAGAGGCGAGAAGATTGACTTTGATGTCGAGTGAAGGTGAGCTTGTAATGAGCGTCAAATCCTGGGATATTGCGATGTTTTCGTGGGCGTTTTTCCTGCCGAATTTGCCGAATGATTTTCTGGGTCTTCCAAGTAGCTCTGTTCACAGTGGTATATCCATGAGTGATTTGGTGGAAAACCAGATTGGCGTTGTGGTATATTACGACGAATATGATAATGGGAGCCTGCGCGTCACTGAAATCAGGGTAGATCCACGATACGTTTATGAGACTCAGATTCCCGATTGGGATTGGGAGTATTTTGACGGAGGGTGGACGGATGATGGTCTAACGATAGACGGCTATGATATTTCGGTAGATGGCGTGGAATTTGCAAGGGAATTTGACCCTAGAGGGTCGACGATTGGCGTGCTGGTGTATGGAGACGGCGAAAGGCGTGAAGTGCACAGTATAGATAACTGGCATCTGGTCGACGGAGAGTGGCAAGAAAGGGAGAGTGATTGAATAGTTTGTAAGAAAGAATGAAGTCGGGCAAGTTCCGGCTTTTTCTTTTTCTTGTTATGTTGTGGTATAATTAGAGCAATTATGGATGTGATGAAATTGAGGAAGGAGTTGCTTGCTGAGCTTGGGAAAGGTCGGGAGGTTTCTGCTGTGCTCAAAGATGGGAGATTGAAGGGGGCGTATGCGGCGCTTCGGGAACTTCCGGCGGAGGAAAGAGGCCAAGCAGGGCAGAAGTTGAATGAGCTTCGCAAAGAGATTGAGCGAATGGGCAAGAAGGCTGAGAAGGATCTGGATGAGGATTTGCCGGAGATTGATAAGACTGCGCCGTTCGTGAATAAAGAGCAGGAGTTGTTTGAGCTGAATTATCGGGAGGGGACGAAGCATCCGTTGACGACAGAGATTGATCGGATACGAGAGATTTATGCGAGGATGGGATTTCAGGCGGTGGAGAGTCGGCAGATTGATGATGAATTTCATATGTTTGATAGCTTGAACTTTGCGAAGGGGCATCCAGCGAGAGATAATTTTGATACTTTCCGAACGGCGGAGGGGTTTGTTCCGCCAGCGCATACATCCGTTATGCAGAATAGGATACTACGGGCGAATAAGCATAAGCTTGAAAAGGAAGGGCAGATTGCGGCGATTAGCTATGGGCGGTGTTTCCGAAATGAGGATACAGATGCGACGCATGAACATACTTTCTATCAGTGCGAGGGGGTGTATGTTGCGAAAGATGCGAATTTGGGGCAGATGATTGCGGTGCTGAGGGAGTTTTTCGTGGCGTATTATGAGCAGGAGCTGAAGGTCAAGACGCAACCGGCGTATTTTCCGTTCACGGAGCCGAGTTTGGAGTTTTTGATTGAGAAGCCAAAATTGCTTGGAGGAAAGGGGGGTGAGTGGTTGGAGATGCTTGGGTGCGGGATGATTCATCCAAATGTGCTGAAGATGGGTGGGATTGATCCTTCCCAGTACAAGGGATTTGCGTGGGGTGGTGGGGTTGATAGGTTGATTATGCTTAGGTATGGGATTGATGATATTCGATATTTGGAGAGTGGGAAGTTAAGATTTTTGAAGGAGTTTAGATAAAATGTGGGAAAATATTAAGGGAAATATTATAGTGAAGAGGGTAGCTATTGGCGTGGGCGTTGCTTTGGGGTTATTTTTGTTGTATGTTTTGATTTTTGCAGTGCCGTTCATGTCGGTATCAGTACAAGAGGACTGTCCTGAGACGGGAGTTCCTCAGACGTGTGAAGTGATGACTGTGGAAATGAGGATGTCGATATTTAGGTTTCTAACTCGAGGGAGTGAGCTTCGATGATTCAGTTTGTGCGGAGGATAATCTGGGTTGTGGTGGTTTTGGCGCTGCTGGCGGTGTTTTTCTTCGTGCCTTTTCCGACGGGAGAGCTGACGGCGGATGCGTCGAAGTTTGCGGATGGTGAATGCTTGCCTCCTCCTGCGGATGTATGTTTTGGTGAGTTGTGTCCAGCTGTTTGTTATGGGCAGGAAAGAAAGACTTTGTTTCAGATGATATTTGGAGGAGGCGACTAGAATGAGTACGATTTTTACTAAGATAATCAACAACGAGATTCCAAGCCGGAAGGTTTATGAGGATGAGGATGCGGTGGCGTTTTTGGATATTGACCAAAAACACGCGGGGCATCTGTTGGTGGTGCCTCGTTCGGAGGTGGATAAGTTTTATGATATGTCCTTTGAGGAGTTTGGGCGGTTGATGGAAGTGGCTCATAAGTTGGCAGGCGCTCTCGAAAAGGCGACGGGGCTAAGGACGAAGCTGGAGATTATCGGGGTGGATGTGCCGCATACGCATGTTCATCTGGTGCCAATGGGGAGCGAGAATAAGCTGAACTGGATGACGGAAGATGAGATTGCCGAGAAAGTAAGACAGAGTGTGGAAGGTAAGACGTGATGCACGGGGTAAGACTGATTATGAAAGGTAAGGCAAGAAGATGATTATTTCGGTAAATTGGCTGAGGGAATTGGTGGATTTGGGGGATGTTAGCGCGCATGAGCTGGCGAAGGTGATTGGGGCGAGGTTGGTGGAAGTCGAGGAAGTTATTGATCTTGGCAAGAGGTATAAAGGTATTATAGTAGTAGAAGTCAAGGAGTGCGAGAAGATTCCAGAGACAAAACTTAATATTTGTCAGATTGATATAGGGGAGAAGGAGTTGGTCCAGGTGGTGTGCGGAGCGCCAAATGTGCGGAAGGGGCTGGTGACGGCTTGGATTCCGCCTGGGGCGACGGTGCCGAATACTTATGGAGATGCGGAGCCTTTCGTGATTGGAGCGAAGGAGCTCAGGGGGCAAATGAGCAATGGCATGCTGGCGGGGATTGATGAATTGGGGCTTGGGGATGACACGAGCGGGATTGTGGAGTTGAATAATTGGAAGGCGAAGCCGGGTTCTCTTATTGCGGATGTTTTGGATTTGAATGATTATTTGCTGGATATAGAAAATAAGAGCTTGACGCACAGACCGGATACTTTTGGGGTGATCGGGTTTGCTCGTGAGGTGGCGGGGATATTGGGTAAGAAATTTGAGACGCCGGAGTTTCTGATAAAGAATGAAGAGCTCTTGCCGGTGACTGATGAGAAAATTAAGATTGACGTGGAAGATAGGGAGCTTTGTGCGGCGTATAGGGCGATTGTGATGGGGGCTGGAGTAGATTTAAGGCAGCCAACGTATCCTAAAGGGCCTTCGGCATCGGCCACGCCGATAAAAAACGAGAAGATTTTGCTTTCGGAGATGAAAATTAAGCTTGTGAAAAGTGGGATGAGGCCGATTAGCAAGAGTGTGGATATTTCTAATTATATAATGATCCTGACAGGGCAGCCGTTGCACTTTTTTGATTATGATAAACTGCTCGAAGTCGGGAAGGGCGATACTGCGGAGATTGTGGTGCGGAGCGCGAAGAATGGCGAGAAGATGGAGCTGTTGGATGGCAAAACGATCGAGATGACTGATGGGGATATTGTGATTTGTAGCGGCAAAACACCTGTGGCGCTTGCGGGAGTGATGGGCGGAAGCAGTACGGCGGTGGATGAGAATACTGAGAGGATTTTGATTGAGGCGGCGACATTCAATCTGTATTCGATTAGATCGACAGGGATGCGATATGGGATTTTCAGTGAGGCGTTGACGAGGTTTACTAAGGGTCAGCCGGCGGAACTGTCGAAATATGTGATAGATGATGCGGTGATGATGCTTAGAGATGAGAGCAAGATGGAAATTCTCAGCAAGGTCTACGAAAGCGCTTCTGCGTACGAGGCGGTAAAGTTGAATGTGAGTGTGGAAGAGATAAATAAGATTCTGGGGACGAGTTTTGCGGCCTCCGAGATGGCTGAGACATTGGCGAATGTTGGATTTGGGGTGAAGATTAAGGGTGAAAAACTAGACATAGCTGTGCCGTATTGGCGAACGGATATTCATATACTGGAGGATATTGCGGAGGAAGTTGGGCGGCTAACGGGGTATGATAATATACCAATGATTTTGCCGAAGAGGTCTGCAAAGCAGGTTGAACGCGATAGTATGGGGGATTTTAAGCAGAAGCTCAGGAGTGTTTTGTCGGGGATGGGGGCAAATGAAGTGCTTACATATAGTTTTGTGGCTGGGGTGTTTCTCGAGAGTGTTGGGCAAGACCCTAAAAATTCGTATAGGTTGGTTAATTCTATAAGCCCAGAGTTGCAATATTACAGGCAGAGTTTGTTGCCGAGTTTGATAGAAAAGGCTGGGGTGAATTTGGCGGATGGGTTTGGTAAGTTTGCGCTTTATGAGATAAACAAAGTTTCGCCGAAGAGTACTGGGCTTAATGATGAGGAAGTGCCTGTCGAGGAGGATCGAGTGGCGATGATTTTGGTGGATGAGAACTCGGATAGCGTGGCGACATTTTATGACATAAAAAATAAGGTCTATGAAGTCATTCGGCAGATGGGTGGGGATGTCAGTAAGGTTGAAGTCGAGGAGATAGGCG
>WRLZ01000018.1 GCA_009777365.1 Candidatus Saccharimonadota bacterium
AGGGGGCTGAAGGTGCCGAAAGAGACGTTTGATGTGGCGGAGTTTGCGAACGAGACGGTCGAGAAATATAGGCCGCAGGCGAAAGAGAAGGGGTTGAAGATACGTGCGGAGATCTCGAAGGATATTGGCGAGGTCGAGACGGTGAAATTGTATTTGGCGGAGATATTGCAGAATTTTATCACCAACGCGATAAAGTATACCGAGAAGGGTGAGGTGGTGCTTAAGGTTTTTGAGGGCGAGGGGTATGTGGAGTTCGCGGTGATAGATACGGGGATTGGGATTTCCAAAAAAGATCTGGCGAATGTGTTTGAGAAGTTTTATCGGTCGGAGGATTTTAGGACGATGCAGACGAGTGGGACGGGGCTTGGGCTTTATATCGTGCGGAGGTTGGCGGATATTATGAAAGCCAAGCTGGTTTTTGGGTCGGAGTTGAATAAGGGGTCGACGTTTGGGGTGCAGATTAGACGGATGAGGATAAAATAATGTCGGAGCAGCAGAAGAAGCTTTTGGTGATTGATGGCAAGAGTATTTTTTATAGGGCGTATTATAGCTTTAGTTTGAGTTCGGGGGAGACGCCGACGGGGGCGGTGTTTGGGTTTTTTCGGATTGTTTTTGATATTATAAGGAAGGTGAACCCGGACGATATTGTGATTGCTTGGGATAAGCCGAAGACGAATATCCGCGGGCGGAAGAAGATTTATGCGCTTTACAAGGCGGGGCGGAAGAAGCCGGAGATGGATTTTTATGAGCAGATTCCGGTGTTGATGGAGATTTTGAAAGTTCTGAAATGGCAGGTGCTTGAGTATGATGATTATGAGGCGGATGATATTATGGCGACGATTGCGAAGGAGATGGCGAGCGGGGAGCTTGAGGTGGATCTGGTTTCGAGTGATATGGATTTGCTTCAGGCTTTGGGGGATCATGTGCAGGTTTGGTTGCCGAAGACGGGGGCGAAGGTTATTGATCGGTTTGACGAGAAGAGCTTTAGCGAGAAGTATGGGATACGATATGATCAGTTTTTGGATCTTAAGTCGCTGAAGGGGGATAGCAGCGATAATTTGCAGGGAGTTCCGGGGATTGGTGAAAAGGGTGCGACAAAATTATTGCACGAATATGGAAGTTTGGATGAGATTTATAGGCAACTAGATAACGTAAAGCCGTTTAGCTTGCAGGAAAGGCTACGGAAAGGGCGGGATGATGCGTATTTGACGAAGCAGGTGGCGACTTTGCAATGCGATGCTCCGATCAGGGATTTTGATTTGGGGAAGAGTGGGGTTTGGGGGTTTGATAATTCTGCGGCGAAAGAGGCGTTTTTGAAATATGAGATGAAGAGCTTGACGGAGAGATTGGACAAGGAAAGCTTGATGAAATCGCCGATGAAAAAGGTGAAGGCCGCCCCCAAGGCTAAGCAGATGGATATTTTGGGTGATGGAGACAGGGTTGATCATTTCATAGCGAAAGAGGGTGGCAAGGAGATATTGGTGGCGGTGGACTTGAAGGAGTGTTATAAAAACAAGCCGGAGCTTGTGCGATACAATGAGGGTAATTTGGTTTATGATTTGAGGCAGGCGGGGTTTTTGCTGAGTGCGGGGCGGAAGCCGAAAATTGTGGCGGGGGGCGAGGATAATCTGAGGGCGGTTTTCAAGGAGCAGAGGCGGCAGTTTGCGGTGATGCCGAAAGTGTGGAATGTGGCGCACGAGCTTGATTTTCCATTGGCGTATGTGCTTTATAAAATGGAGAATACCGGGATGAAGATTGATTTTGCGTATTTCGAGAAATTGGGTGGCGAGTTCGAGAAGAGGATGAGGAATATTGAGAAAGCGATTTATGAGATGGCCGGGAAGGAGTTCAATGTGGGAAGTCCGATGCAGCTTTCGGAGGTGCTTTTTGACGAGTTGAAATTGCCGACGGAGCGGATTAAGAAAGTGGCGAAGTTCTACAGTACGAGTGAAAGCGAGCTCTTGAAAATTAAGAATGATCATCCGATTGTTCTTTCGATTTTGGAGTATAGGGAGGTGGCGAAATTGGTGGGTACGTATGTGAAGCCGTTGCCGAAATTGGCGGACGAAGGCGGGCGGATTCATACGACTTTTTCGCAATCGACGACAAGTACGGGGCGGCTTTCGAGCTCGGATCCTAATTTGCAGAATATTCCAACGAGGACTGAGTTGGGTAAGAAGGTGCGAGGGGGGTTTGTTGCTTCTCCCGGGTATAAGTTGATCTCGGCGGATTATTCGCAGTTCGAGCTTCGGCTGGTGGCGTTCTTGGCTGGCGACAAGGATATGATAAAGGCGTTTAATGATGGAGTGGATATTCATGTGCAGACGGCGAGCATGATATTCAATGTGCCGATGGAGAAAGTAACAGGAGATCAACGAGCGGCGGCTAAGACGATCAACTTTGGGGTGCTGTACGGGATGGGGCCAAAGGCGCTTTCGGCGAGTACCGGGATGAGTTTTGCGGAGGCGAGTGAATTTATACGGAAGTATTTCGAGGTGCGAAAACCGGTGGCGGATTATATCAATAGGCTAAGGCGAGAGGCGGAGGATAATGGGTTTGTGGAGACGTTTTATGGGAGAAGGAAAGATACGGGTAGGGTCAAGAGTCAGAGTATGATGATGCGGGCGGCGGAGATGCGGGCGGCGGTGAATATGCCGATTCAGGGGACTGAGGCGGATGTGATGAAGATGGCGATGATTGAGATTGAGAAGCAGATTGATGGCGGGGTGTTTGGGGATACGAAGCAGATTATGCAGGTGCATGACTCGATTATGCTGGAGGTGCCTTCTGCCGGGGCTGAGGTTATTGGGAAGAAGCTTAGGGAAATAATGATGGGTGTGGCGCCGGAAATAAAGGTGAGGCTTGATGTGGATGTTAGACTAGGGGATAATTGGGCGGAGATATAGGGTTTTTGTTGGGCTCAAAATGAAACATCTCACCAGACTTTCACGGCCGCTAGTCTGGTGAGAGTGTTTGTTTTGAGCTCTTCCCCACGAAAACCGGTGTTATTGACAGGTATACCAGGGTAGCTAGCGAGAGTGTTTATGTTCTCGCTATTGCCCGTACGGCCACCGCGGAAAAACCATGGGACGCCAGACTGGAACGAACTAGTATGTGCCCCCGACCACCCAGAGGATTCGGAAGGATGTATTGACCGATATATAGTTTTTCATCACGCTTATGTTGTAATTTTCGAGTATTTCATTGACTATCTCTAGGTATGGGTGATAAAATGATGGAGGTTGGCTAGGTTCTTGTTAGTGGATCCTGCCCGGGTACACCCACCCGTCGCGCAGGCTTCACTAATTATATACTTCTAGAGTATATGTGTGGAGCCTAGAGAGGAGGTCTTAATGAAAGAAATATCGATATTCTTCGGTCTTTTCAAGATTAAGTTTTATCCGAAAAAGAAGTACTAAGTGTTCTTAGTACTTCGACCAACTTTTTTGGGATTTTCTAGATAAATCCCATTAGGGTTATTATACATTTTGTGGATCATATAGTCAAGACTTTGCCTTTGACGGTTTAGAAGTGGAGGTGTCTTTTGCCGATGTTTGGGGAAATTCGCAGTTTGTTTTGAGTTTTGCTTTTGTGCGGTGGCTTATCATGCTTATGCTTGCAGATCGAATTGGCGTGTGCTAGAATGGTAATATGAAGAGGGAGATGATAAGAGGATTTCGTAAGGTTGTTCCGCGGGGGTTGGCGGATGGGGTGGCCGGGATGGTGCGTGGAGCGCGAAGTTTTTTCGCACGGAGTTTTTATGGGAATCCTGCCAGGCATTTGAAAATTATTGGGGTAACAGGGACGAATGGCAAGACGACTACTGTGAATATGGTGAATGAAATCCTGAAGGCGGCTGGGCTGAAGACGGCGATGTTTTCGACGGCGACGATTGAGGTGGCGGGCGAGCAGAAGTTGAATGATATGAACTTGACGGTGTTGCCGGTTTGGGAGCTGATGAAGTTTTTGAGTATTGCCAGGAAGGCGCAGGTGGATTATGTGGTGCTTGAGGTGACGAGTCATGCTCTGCATCAGAAGAAGCTGAAGGGGGTGAAGTTCGAGATTGCGGCGCTGACGAATATTAGCCAGGATCATTTGGATTATCATAAGACGATGGAGGATTATGCGGCGGCGAAGATGTTGCTTTTTGCGGATGAGCCGAGGTTTGGTATTATAAATAGAGATGATTTGTGGTATAAGGATTTTGCGAAGTTTCCGGCTCGGGAGGGGGTGGTTTCGTATGGATACGATAAGCAGTCGGATATACGGATTGTGAGCCAGAAGTTATATCGACGGGGAACGGAGTGTGTGGTGAGCGTTGGTGACAGGAAGCTTGAGCTTGCGACGTCGCTTGCGGGGGAGTTTAATGTGTATAATATGGCTCTGGCGGCGACGATCGGGATGGCGATTGATGTGAGTGATGAGGCGATTCAGGATGGGTTGGCGAATCTTGAGGATTTGCCTGGGAGGTTTGAGATTGTGGTGGATGGGGCGGAGAGCCCGGGCGGGTTTGATGTTGTGGTGGATTATGCACATACGCCTGATGCTTTGGAGCAGTTGCTGTACTCTGCGCGGCAGATTTTGAAGAAGAAAAAGATGGATAATGGCCAGAAGGCGCGGGTGATACTGGTGTTTGGGGCGATGGGGGAGAGGGATGCGATTAAGCGGCCGATTATGGGGCGGATTGCGGCGGAGAACGCGGATTTGATATATCTGACGGATGAGGAGAATGATCGCGAGCCGAGGGAGGTGATTCGCGCGGATATTATGCAGGGGCTGAAGGAAGTTTTGGGTGATTTCGAGTTGAGGCGGAGAGTGGTGGAGTTGGATGATAGGCGAGCGGCGATTGCGGCGGCGATTGATGCAGCGAAGGCTGGGGATATGATTCTTGTAACGGGGCTTGGGCATGAGACGATTCGGTTGTATGATGGGGAGAGGGTGCAGTGGAGCGATAAGCAGGTGATTCTTGATATTATGAATGGGAGTCAGTTGGTGAATCATTATAAAAAGGCTATCGGGCAGGCGCCGAATAGTCAGTAGGTTCTGGTATGGGGTGTCAGATGGGGAAGTTTATATAACATCGTAGATACTGCCAAGCCATCCAAATGATTTCACTATCGCATACAGACAGGTGTCGCATCTAGGCCAACCATAAGACCATATCTAAGAGACCGCTCCGGGCCGCTTGGCCAAGTCATAGTCTCTTAGATATGGTCTTATGGTTGGCTCCCCACGAAAACCGTGGTCGAGTTGCACATCACAGGTATGTCTACCTAGTGCATTTATACCAGCACCTTGTGGATCGACTGCTCCTCTGCCGCCTCTCTTGAAGCAAGATTGAGTATCGAAGACAGAATGACTAAACGTCCCCGACCACCTAGAGGATTCGAATGATTGTTTGGGTGAGAAAGAGAGTATGTAAAACCCCCGCTGTGGTAGCTGGGGGTTTTATTGTTTTGTGATAATGATTTATTCATTGTTTCTGAAGATGTTGATGAAATAGCTGGGGAAGTATTCGGGTAGTGCTTCGTGGCAATAGTAGCAGATAATCAGGGAACTTTTGTCGTATGCATCGTCATGGAGGTTGGTGCAAGGCTTGTTGGCAGGGTCGGCGAAAATTTCGGGATTGTTTCCTTCCAAATACACGGTAACGCGGATGTTGCCCATAGCTTGCTCGATGGTTGTTCCGCTGGAATGGTTGTCGCAATAGCGGCGGCGGTTGTTGTGAACCGCGGCTGAAACGCCTTTGGCTGTGTCTGGTATTTTGGTTTCTTTATTGCCGAAATCCAATACGAAATGCGGTGTTTCCTCGTCGTCGTGCTGGTCGGTGATACGTACGCGCCACCCGGGCTGTTCGGTCAAGGCTTCGTTGTCTTTATCCTTGAAAACCTCGCAGATGACATACCTGAGCAACGCCGAGTTGAGTTTTCCGTCTTGTTTGGAAATATCGGACTTCGGGTCGCCATCACCATAGACTGTTTCATAGATGTACGGGAATTTGTTTGCTTGCATAAAGCGATACCTCTTTTCATAAGATTGTGGGATGGTTTCTGCTAAAATCATTATCTAAAGTTGCTGATAGAGAAACATTCCCCATTTTATACATTATAGCACACATTGTCAAATTTGTCAAGGAAAAATGGGGATTTTGGGGTGTTTTTGGGGTAAAAAGTCGGGGATAACAGTAGTGGAGAAGGACTGGGTTAGGGGGAAGGAGGGTGGTGTTGTAATTTTTACAACGTTTTACCATGAAAGGCTTGCAATTACTATATTTAGGGTGTATAACTATAGTATACACCATATATAGCGTGTAGAGCGGGTACAGAAGACTAGCATAGGAAATGCGAAAGCCGTATCAGAGAAAAAGAGTACGGCAAGGTTGGGTATTCCAAAGTGGCTGTATGGTGGTGTATAACAGGAAAAAATAAGGGGGTAATATGTCGATTATCAATAACGCTTCGAGCGTAAAAGAAATCGTGAGTTCACACAGGGAGTTGATGGATAAGATTAAGACTATATCGGATCCGTTTGATATTGACTCCGAGATAAAGAGGGGGAACGCGAATATCAATGGGCTTAGCGTGCAGGGCAAATTGCAACAAATCGCGAATGAGACGTCAAAGATATTTGCGCTTAGGCACTTGGTGAGTAGGAAATTCGGGGAGGCTCATCAAAATGGAGACATTCATATACATGATTTGGATTATTATTTAACGAAAACTGCCACTTGCAATCAAATTGATTTGGGGGAGTTGTTGCAAAGGGGGATTTGGAATGAGCATGGATTCATACGTCCTCCAAGGTCTATAAATACGGCGGCATATTTGGCGGCGGTTGTTTTGCAGTCGCATCAGAACCAGCAACATGGCGGGCAGAGTTTTCCGAGCTTTGATTTTTCATTGGCGCCTTATGTGAAGTTGTCTTATGAAAAAAATGTGAAGAAGGTGATGGATATTATGGGGGTCATGCGGAAGGATGGCCAGGATGCGAAGGTGTCGCAGAAGATAAAGAAGAAGGCGTGGGAGATGACGGAGGCTGATACTTTGCAGGCGATGGAGGGGTTTGTGCATAATATAAATACTATGCATAGCCGAGGCGGCGGGCAGGTTGTGTTCGCGAGTGTGAATTTTGGGCTTGATACTTCGCGAGAGGGGAGGTTGGTCAGTAAGTGTTTGATGCAGGCGCAGTCGAATGGGTTGGGCAAGGGCGAGACTCCGTTGTTTCCGATATTGTCCTTTAAGGTCAAGGATGGTGTGAATGGACTCCCGGAAGATCCGAATTATGATCTATTTCGTATGTCGCTTGAGGTGACGAGCAAGCGGCTGTTCCCGAACTGGGTGTTTTTGGACGCGCCGTTTAATTTGAGTTTATATGATTCGGAGCGTCCGGAAAGGGCGATAAGCTCGATGGGGTGTCGGACGCGGTTGGCGGCGTCGGTTTTTCCTGAAAGCCATGGGACAAGCAATAAGAGGGGCAACAATTCGTTTACGAGTATAAACTTGCCGAGGATTGCGCTGGAGGCAGAAAAGGACGTTGATAAGTTCTTCGAGATTCTTGATGAGAGATTGGGGATGGCGTATGCACAGTTGGCGGAGCGCTTTATATATCAATGCAGTGCACAGCCGGATGAGTTCAGATATTTGAGCGAGAATGCGACGTTGTTTGAGGACTTTAAGGCGAGTGGAAGGATCCAAGATGCACTCAAGCATAATAGCTTGTCGATTGGGTTTATCGGATTGGCGGAAGCGCTCGTGGCGCTTGTGGGAAAACATCATGGGGAGAGCAAAGAGGCGCAGAAATTGGGGCTTAGAATTGTGGGGCATATGCGGAAGTTTTGCGACAAAAAGGCGAAAGAGGATATGTTGAATTGGAGCTTGCTGGCTACGCCGGCGGAGGGGCTTTCGGAGAGGTTTGTCAAAATGGACGCGAAGAGGTTTGGCAGGATAAGGGGTGTAACGGATAAAGATTATTATACAAACAGTTCGCATGTGCCTGTGGGGTTTGATATTGATATTTGGGAGAAGATTGACATTGAGGCGCCGTATCACGCATTGGAGAATGCTGGGCATATTGCCTATGTGGAGATTGAGGATGATCCGAGTGTGAATATTGATGGGCTCGAAAAAATCGTGAACTATATGAAGAAATCGGGTGTGGGGTATGGGGCGATAAACCATCCCTTGGATAAATGCTTGGATTGTGGGTTGACTGGGGTGATTAAATCGGACACTTGCACGAAGTGTGGCGGTGGAGATATACAGCGGCTAAGGAGGATTACGGGGTATTTGGTCGGAGACTTGAAGCGGTGGAATAATGGCAAGAGGGCGGAAGAGAGAGATCGAGTTAAGCATGATAAAAAGGGTTGAGGACTTTTTGATGGGAAATTAGCAGAAAGGGCTTGCAAGTGCTAGGGTAGTGTGATATAATCAGACTATAAAAGGAGGACTATGGTAGCAATAAAACCATTGAAAGATCGGGTGGTTGCTAAGCGCGAAGAGGCTATGGCGACGACAAAGTCCGGGCTCTTGCTCGGGGAAGCGACAGAGAAGCCGGCGTATGCTGTGGTGGAGGCGGTTGGGGCTGAGGCTAAATCTGTGAAGAAGGGTGATAAGATTTTATTCAAGGAATATTCGGCGACTGATGTGAAAATTGATGGCGTGGGTTACTTGATTGTTAAAGAAGAAGATATTTTGGGGGTAGTGTCATGAATTGGGAGCCTATAGTAATAACGGGTATAATTTGTTTCACGATAATTGCGGTGGCGGGGATTATGACGGGAGCGCAGAATGCTGAATGCGAGAATTGCGAGGTTCCGAAAAAGAAGGTAGCGAAAAAAGGGAGTAAGAAATAATGGCTAAGAAGATTTTCTATGGAGAGGATGCGAGGGAGAGAGTTCTTGGTGGGGCGAAGGCGTTGTATGATGCGGTGAGGGTGACGTACGGGCCAAAGGGTCGGAACGTGGTGATCGAGAAGAGTTATGGCGGGCCGACGATTACGCATGATGGCGTGACGGTGGCGGAGGCGATTGATTTGCCGAATGATGATGAAGCGACGCTTGGGTACAAAGTTGGTGCGGATTTGATTAAGAATGCGGCAAGCAAACTTAATAAAGTTGCGGGAGATGGAACGACGACTGTGACGGTATTGACTTACGCGATTTTGCGAGAGGCGAATAAGTTGATCGCGGCGGGATATAATCCGATGGAGATTCGCAAGGGGATCGAGAGCGCGGGCGCGGAGATTGTTAGGGCTCTGAATGATAAAGCGGAAGATATTTCTGGCGACAATAAGCGAGTGGCGGAAGTTGCGACGATTTCGGCGGGAGACAAAGAGATTGGCGAGCTGATTGCGGGCGTGATCGAGAAGATTGGCAAGGATGGAGTTGTAACTGTTGAGGCTGGGCAGAGTTTGCAGATGGAGAGCGAGATTACGGAGGGATTTAGCTTTGACAAGGGTTATGTTTCGAGTTTCTTTGCGACGGACATGACGAGGCAGGAGGCGATTTATGACAAGCCGGCGATTTTGATTACCGATAAGAAGATTTCTTCGGTCAATGAACTGCTTCCGATTTTGGAAAAAATGGCGCAGGCTGGGAAGAAGGATTTGGTTTTGATCGCGGACGAGGTTGAGGGCGAGGCGCTCTCTGTTTTGGTTCTTAATAAGCTAAAGGGGGTATTTAATACGCTTGCGATTAAGGCTCCGGCGTTTGGTGATCGGCGGAAAGAGATTATGGAAGATATTGCGATCCTGACGGATGGAACAGTTGTTTCGCAAGATCGAGGGCTGAAGCTTGAAGAAGTGGGGCTGGAGGTTCTTGGTTCGGCGGCGAAAGTGATTGCAAACAAGGACGAGACGACGATTATCAAGGGTGCGGGTGGCGAGAAAGATGTTGCGGCGCGGATTAAGGTGATCAATACGCAGGCCGAGGCGGAGAGTAGCGAGTATGAGAGGGAGCAGCTCTTGAATCGTGCGGCGGCGCTTCTTGGGAAAGTTGCGGTGATAAAGGTTGGCGGGGCGACTGAGACGGAGATTGATGAGAAGAAATTCCGAGTGGAAGATGCGGTGGCGGCGACTAAGGCTGCAATGGCGGAGGGCGTGATTGCTGGAGGTGGAGTAAGCCTCGTCAATGCGGCGAAGAAAATGGGCGAATGTCAAAAGGGATGTAGCGATGCGGTGGTTGCCGGTCGTCGGGTTTTGGTAGAGGCGCTTTCTGAGCCGTTTTTGCAGATTATGGAAAACGCGGGGCTTAATGCTCAGGCGCTCTTGGCGAAGGTTCAGGATAGTAGCAAGGAGGGATTTGGGGTTGATGTTATGAGTCCGACGGGAGATTTGATTGACCTAAAGAAGGCGGGCGTGATTGATCCTGTGAAGGTTACGAAGGAGGCTGTCATCAATGCGGTTTCGATTGCGGCGACGGCGGTTACTATGGAGACGGTCGTCGTGGATATTCCATCTCCAGAGCCAGCTGCCACGGCGGGCGCAGGTATGGGCGGAATGGGTATGTATTAAAACTAGCCTAGCTTAACCAAGCTCTTAGGGTCTGGGATGAATCCAGACCCTTTTATGTTATATAACATTCTGTCAAGAGTACTACTAGAAAAAAATGTGAGGATGTGGTAAAATACGGAAAATTGGATAAGAGAAAGAGAGTGTTATGAAGAAGATAGCGATAATGACGGCGGGAGGGGACTGCCCAGGACTTAATTCGGTGATAAGAGCGGTGGTGCTTTCGGCTGTGGCTAAGGGCGTGGAAGTGGTTGGAATATTGGATGGGTTTATTGGGTTTTGCGAGGGTAAATATATGAAACTTGATAAAGTTGCAGTGGATAATATCGATGCGCTCGGAGGAACAATACTGGGGGCGTCGAACAAGGAGGCGCCGTTTCGTTATCCTTCAAAGAAGAAAAAGGGCACTTATGAAGATAGGGTTGACTTTGGCGTGAAGGCTTTGAAAGACAAGGGCGTGGAGGCGATGGTTGTGGTCGGCGGGGATGGGAGTTTGGATTCGGCGAGGATTATAAATGAACGCGGGATGCCGACTGTGGGAATTCCGAAGACGATTGATAATGACATGGTGGCGAGCGATCCGACGATTGGGTTCTCGACGGCGGTGGAGAATGTTGCTCTTGCGATTTCAAAGCTCAAGACGACGGCGGC
>WRLZ01000019.1 GCA_009777365.1 Candidatus Saccharimonadota bacterium
TGCGGCTCCATTTGCTTACCGGCAACAATCGTATTCACCGAGTCAAAACTCTCGTTCGCGGAAAACCTCATCGCCTCCGCAGCCGCCGCGGCCCCAAGCGGGAAGAAAACATTTTCACATCCCGTCGGCCTAAGCAACCTCTCGCTAATATACCCCGGATTTTGGTGCGAAAACCCATTATGATCCTGTCGCCATCCCACACTTGTCAAGAGCACATTCAACGCCGGCACTCGTCCCCACCAAGCCAGCCCCTTCTTCTGCAACAAAAATTTTACATACTGCGTCGTCTGCGAATCCACAATCGACATGAAAGCCTCATACGAAGCCATCACTCCCCGCCGCCCAGTAAGCGTATATCCCGCCAACAAACTAAACAACGTATTCTCGCTCAAAACCTCAACCAACCGCCCATTGCGATCCATCCCCTTATCCCAAGCCTTTATCGGAAGCTGCCACGCCCTACCAGTCGCCTCGTATACCGCACTCAGCTTATTCGAATCCGTCTCGTCCGGGCAAAACACCCGATAATCTTTGTTCTGCACCAAGAGCTCCCGAAGCACCTCTCCAACTCTCATAGCCGAACTATCGAGCTCTTGCTTCCTCGCCGCACTCACCAAGAAATCTCCATGCTGAGTATAATCCACTTCTTTATCATCAGAAGTCTTAAGCGCCCTCGTCCTATTCTCAATCAAAAACCTCTCAAACCCGCCATAAGCCAACCGATTCCGCCCCATCCTGAGCTCCTTCTTCGGCAAAATCTCCGCCGCCGTCTCGCTTAATCCATTTTCATTAAACACTCTCTCAAAATGATAACTCTTTAACCATTTTTGGAGAAGCAACAATTCCTCGGGATCCTTCCCGGCATTATTCAAGATCACCTGATGCGCCAAATTATTCCCTGCAATCTTATTCCCTCGGAAAGTCTCGGGCCCGCCCTCCCCTTTTCTCGATCGATAAATTATAAAAGGCAACCGTACATTCTTGCCCTTCTTTATACTCTGAAAACTCTGCCAAACTTCCTTAAGCACAGCACTAAAGTCCTTATAAAAACTCGCATTTCTCTCGTCAATAATAATCGGATTCCATCCAAATCCATAAAACAGCGCCAAAAGTTCATCGTTGCTCATTCGCCCATAAATCGTCGGCCCCCCGATTTTATAATCATTCAGATGCAAAATCGGCAATACCATCCCATTATCCTTAGCATTAATAATCCTTGGCAAATGAAGCGATGCCAGTAGCGACGCCGTCTCCGCCTCTCCGTCTCCGATTAAACACGGCACAATCAGGTCAGGATTATCCAGTGCCGCCCCGAACGCAATCCCAAGACAATATCCCAATTCTCCGCCTTCGCAAATCGTTCCCGGCGACATCGGCGAAGCATGACTCGGAAACCCGCTCGGCCAAGAAAAGTTCTTGCACAACCAATTCACACCCTTCTTATCAACCTTCTCGCCATAAAGATCCGTCAAGCTTCCTTCCAAGAAATGACACGCGTTTAGCGCTTGCAACCCATGCCCGGGCCCCAAAACAAAAAGCATATTCGGCCTCTCGCCAAGTTCGCTGATATACTTTATCCACGCCGTCAAGTATGCATAAGTCACGTTAATTCCATGACATGTGCCAAAATGCCCAACCAGCCTCTTCTTCACATCCCCAAACTCCAGCTTCCGCTCCAACGTCGCATTCTTATGCAAAAAACACTGCGCCACACTCAAATAATCCGCCGCATGAACCCACGCCTCGATACTCTTCTTGCTAGAAAACTGCCCCCGCTTCTTCATATACTCTTAATATATCATGTCCCCCGCAAAAAGTAAACCATTCGCTTGTTATATAACAATTTCTTACTATCTTATATTTTTCTTAACTTCATCTAAATCTACGCCAAAATCTTTGACAAGATTTTCAACTATATTGTTAACCGTACCTGGCGAAATAGTAGCATGTCTTGGTATAATAAGAACTACTGTCTTGCCGTCTTTTTCTGCAACATATTTATCATGACTTTTGCCGCCAACCCAAACAAACCCCAAGCTTTTCACATATCTAACAATTATCTTCTTTCTGACGGATTTATAGTGCATATTACACTCGGCTAAATTCTAGTGTGCGCCCAACAAACTTTTTATTTTTTACATCGTATCCTTCTGGCAGTAAAAGCGGCATCTGTATAGAAACCTCCGGTGGCAAATCCATATATGTTTGCACAGCATCGTTTATCATCTTGATCAATTCGTCTTCAGTCCGAGCTTGGGTAGCGAAACCAGTTCCGATACTTTCTCCATTGATCGATTCCACAATTGCAGTTAACCATTTGCCGTCCTTTTGTATTTTAACTTTTATCGAACGCGGAAACTTATGTTGATATGCAACCAGCACATCCAAATCAACGCCTACACCAAAAACAGCCTTTATTTGCGCCCACTTATATGACCAATTGGTTTTCATTGATAATTCTCCTTATACGGTATTATACCAGATATGCACTAAAATTGCAACTCAAGATCCGTCCCTAATCCTTCCCCCTCAAATACCCCTCCAATATCTCTCGCTCCACCCTGTCCGCCGACTCCCTCAGCCCCGCCTCATGCGGGACAACTATCCCCTCATACATAAAGTCAATCCGTGTTATATAACGTTCTTTCGGCGTCCTTCGCCCTCTCGCCCACCAGCTCATTGTAATATTGCTTACCCCGAGCAAATCCGCCATATGATCTTGCGTCCAATCAGACAGCGCCAATATCCTCTGTATCTTCACCGCATATTCTTTCGTGCTTTTCTTTTTCCTCATGTTATATAACATTCCTTTCCTGTTTTATTCACTCTTACTATATTAAAACATAAGGGAATGAAACTTACTACCTCACGCACCGCACGGCAAAACCTCGAATCTTGGGGCCGATATTACTAGGATTAGTGTTGGCGTTAGTAGACTCAATAATCAAAAATCTAGTGGTTGTGGCATCAACAAGAGTAGATGACCACCAGTACCCGATATTCCCCACACCAGCCATACCGATATTATAAGTCCCAGAATATACGCCAAGCCAATTGTCGAGTAGACCAGTAGCATCAGTCAAAGACCCTCCATTTAGCGCATTGTTGAGAGCTGTAAATTCGCCTGCGCCTACTTCACCCGTCGGCAATCGCCATCCAGCCGGGCAAACACTGGCAGTAATATCTATGTTGGCTGGGTTAGTTTCAGTTTGATTACATGCTGCTAGGTTTACGGTTGGCCCGCCCATTGCTGCGCACCAACTATAAGAGTACCCATATTGTGCGCCGTTTGCACCGGTTGCCGCACCCGTCCCAGTTCTCGGTGGAGTTGGGTTAGCAGTAAAGAGTCCCGAGCCAGTTGACGGAACGACATTAGTGAATACTCTAGGCAATGTATTATCCCAAGCCCCAGTCCCAGAGGTCAAAACCGTAAGGGTTTTACGATCATCCGGCCAACCCAAACTAGAATCCCAATTCCCCCCTCCCCCGTAAGCCAGGTTGGTCTCCATCCAGCACAAGTCTCCATTGCCACCCGAAGCCGTGCCCGGGATCTTCCTGATCCAATAGGTCCTGTTGTCTCTGGCATCGACAACCCAAGTCCTGGTCTCCGGGCAAGACAAGCTCACACCCACTTCCTGCATGGTGTCGCCATTCTGAGCCAAAGGCAACGCCGGCGGCTCCGTCGGCATGCTTATACCTACTGCCGTCCAGGTTACGGTGGCCGAGTAGGTATCGGGGTTGGTGGAGCCGCCGGCACAGAAGGCGAAGTAGTATGGACGGGTCTCGTCCACATTGCCCGGATCGTTGTTGTCCACGGTGTCTATGAGGGTCGGGCTGGTTGGCACGGCCGCGTAGTTGCTGGATAGGATGGAGGTGCTGATGTTATATAACGTGGAGTAGGATGGATCGAAAGCCTGTGAGTGGTTGCCGCCTATTCCCGGAGTGGCAAAGCCCCATGCGTTGCAGTTGCCGCTCGAGAACGGTATGGGGTTGTCTATACCGCCGCCGGAGGGAACAAGGGTATTGCTGCCCATGTTCTGCCCCACCATATTGGCCGTGGCCGAGTTTATGCTTAGGTTATAGCCATAGATACCGGCGGCGGTAACACGGACATTGGTCTCCAGAGAGCTGACCGAGCCCTCTGCCCTTGGCACTACATTGGTTGTGAAGTCGCTACTCTCCACCATATCCTCATCGTAGAGGTATATAGCCACACTAGACGGGATGAAGAAGCTCAAGTTTGTTCCCCCTTCCGCACTGGTGGCAGAGGGGCTCGGTCTATTGGAGGCAGTGGCCAGGACCAGGACGAAGGCTAGGAGCAGGGAGGAAGCAAAGGCAAGTGTGCTTGTTACAAAACAAGACCTACGGTTACTGGAGACCCCCCCCATAAAGCCTGTCTTGTTTTGTAACAATCCCATTGTGAACCTCTACCTCCCTTATCCCCTATATTATATCAAAACACGTCCTACCAAGTCAAGCTCCATATTATTATTCTATCCATAACCTTCCCACTGAAAAAACTCTTCTTTTCTAAGAAGTTTTTTCACTACGTTGAAAAAACTTGACAAAAGACTTTATAAACATAATCAATTGGCTCCTAGGAGCATCCCATAAAGATTCACCCAAAATCTAAGCTATATCCGACGCAACCCGATTCACCTCTTCAAGCGTAGTCTGCCCATTTAGCGCCTTAAGAATTCCATCCTCGCGCATTGAAACCATACCCTTTTCCTGCGCCATCCTCATAATCTCGTGCGACGTCGATCTAGCAACAATCATCTTCTGTATATCCTCATCCACTTCCATGACCTCATAAAGCCCAACCCGCCCCTTATACCCTCTTGGCGTCTCCGGCGTATCCACACCTCTTACCAGCCTAAAACTATTCTGATTCGCAAGCGGCATATGGTTATATCCCAAGTCGTCTGCAAACTTCTGCTGTTCTTCCGCGCTCTTAGGCAGTAGCGGCCCAATAATTTCCTTTATTTCCTTTGTTTCAATCTCATCCGAATCATACTCCTCGCGATTCTTCGCCACTCTTCTACATAGCCTCTGCCCAATAACCGTATTAAGCGTCGACGCTAACAGGAACGGCTCAACACCCATATCGAGAAGTCGTGGCAAGATACCTGCCGCCGAATTCGTGTGTAGCGTAGAAAAAACCAAGTGCCCGGTAAGCGCCGCCTGGACGGCAAGCATCGCCGTTTCCTTGTCGCGAATCTCACCAACCATCACCACGTCAGGGTCTTGTCGAAGAATCGAACGAAGTCCCGACGCAAACGTCAATCCAACCTCAGCATCAACCTGAATCTGTGTAACCCCATCCATTTTATACTCCACCGGATCTTCCAATGTAATAATCTTAACTTCCTCACCCTTAATTTCCTTAATTAAGGCATAAAGAGTCGTCGACTTACCCGACCCTGTAGGACCGGATGTTAGGATCATACCATTCGGCTTACTCACACCCTTGAGAATCGTCCTATAAGCCCGTCCCGCAAATCCCATCTCCTGAAGGTCAAAACTATTGCCGCTTTTATCAAGCAGACGAATAACCACCTGCTCTCCCCAAACAACAGGAGAGATAGCAATACGAAGATCAACCTCCTTGTTCAAGATACTCACCGCGAACTGTCCGTCCTGCGGAATACGATGTTCGTCGATCTTCAGCCCCGCCAAGATTTTAACCCTGGAAATAAGTGGCGCTTCCGAACTCTTGTCCAAACGCGCAATCTCATGCAAAATCCCATCCACACGCACACGCACCAATAAATCATGTTCAATCGGCTCAATATGAACGTCCGACGCGTTTGAACGAATCGCATATTCCAAAAGAGTTACAAGAACCTTGGAAACAGACGAATCTTGCGTAATCGTCTTTATACTCGACGCCTGCTTCTCCACCTCCCCGGCTTGCTGCTTCTCCCTCTGCGCTTGCAAGTTGACATTCTCAACGCTCGAAAAATCCGTTCCATACTGTGCGATAACCGCGCTAATACTCTTCTGCGACGCCATATAAGCCCTAATAGGCTGGCTAAGTATAGTCGACAAGTAGTCCGCTCCTTGGACGTTCGTTGCGTCAAGCATAGCCACCACAATACTCCCGTCTTTCTGCCCTATCGGTACCGACATGGTTTGCTTGGCCGTGGAAACCGGCAATAATTTCAATATCGTTTCGTCAATCTTAACATTCTCTAAGTTCACATACGGAATATTATAACTTGACGCAATCGCATGAGTCAAAGAGTCCTCATCCAGCCAATTGTTGGAAACCAAAACCGAAAGAAGCGATGTTTTACTCTTCGCCGCCATCTGCTGAGCTTGTTCCAGCATCTTTCGGCTCATAAGGCCGTTCTCCAGTAAGTTCTGGATTATTTGCCCTTGTATTTCTGTTGTTAGAAGCGGCATACTCTAGCGCCTAACCTTCGGAGTCTTGGGATTCCTCGTTATTCTGTCCCACCTCGATTTCAACTGTTGGATTTATAGCATCCTCATTAAACACATCACTCCTCGGCTCAGCCAACGCCGGGCTAATCGTTGTGAATGTTGGAACTTGCTCCATACGATCCTCAACCGCCCCAAAAAAGGAATTGCCTAAAAAGTACGCCACCAAAATACTTCCCACCGAAGCTAATATCAAGAGCGCTATATCATTCCGTTTCATTAATTACCCCCTCCTGCTCTAATTGTTGTTGACGTTAATTGTACTATTGACTCGTCAACATAATACGCAACTCCGCGCACGCTCATCTGAATCCTACCACTATAAGTTATATTAATCTGTCCAACTGTGATAAATCGTATTGACTTCTCTAAGTTCTCTAGGACTTGTTTAATCGCATTCTCATCTCCGCTAATAGTGAAAGTGAAATTGGCTGTTCTAAGTCCTTCCGCAGATATTGGTATTGGAGCCGTTGCCAAGGCGCTATTCCCTGTTCTAACAGACTCAATCGTCGCCCCATCAACACGAAGCAACCTCTCCGCAAGAGACGCTCCAAGCCCAGCCTCATTATAAACACTAGGCAAAGCGTCCGGCACAACCCGAAGAGTATCCTGCTCTTCGTCAAACCTTGCCGCCATCAAATCCTCATTCACCGACAAAATCCTAATTGCATTCTCCAGGTTTGGCAGATTTCTTTGACTATCCCTTAGGTTGTTTATAGTCTCATTTTTCTGTATAATCACCCTGCCCAAGAATATATTTTCTATAATAAGCCGCCTAATCCCAACAAGCCCTAACCCAACAACAATAGAAGTCATAACCACTGTTATCATCATTGTTTTACGCGCCTTTGCGGCCAAATCCCCTCTTGAAACTGTTCTTTTGTCTTCAGTTTTCGCCATCTTATCTTCCTCCCGCTAAACATTCTGCGTCATCAGGTAGACAATCCTCAGCCTCGTTGGCGAATATATTGTCTCGAATCTGCACATATGAGTCTGTTACAATTTGCTTTGTCGGCCCTTCCACAACAACGTGCTTCCTGTTGAAATCAAACAGACTTCGATCTAGAGAAAAACTTATATTAAACCGAAGCACCAATCCACCGTCGGCATTTCGACCAAACGACGTTTCATTTATAACAATATCCCCATCTAGAAGTAAGGACGGACTAGTCCCTATAGCCGGCTCAAGCCTCGGCCTAAGAGCTTCATCGCTCAAATTAGAGTCTATTCTGTTGTCAAAATCCGGCACATATCTATATCCAACACGCTCTATCGTCTTAACTAAAGCATCAAGAGCTGGGAACCCTCCCCTGGATTGACCCTCTAGAACAATCAGCCCTGTGTTTTCACTATAATTGATACTAGACAATGTTATATAATATGGAGTATCCTCTCCAGGTAAAGACACATCCAGGAATGCGAATATTCGCGATAAAATCTTTCGGTCATTCGAAAGTATATCTATATTTTCCATCTGATTCTGCAATGTTAAAACCTCATTTATCCCTGGTCGTGAAGATAAATCAGCAAACTCTCTGTTTATTGTATTAGTCATAGTGTTTGAGGCAATCTTCTCTCCACCAAGGACTAGAAGAAGTATTACTATCACGCCAACAACCGCCGCCGCTACTATAACGCTATAGAAAATCACCATATTGCGAAGCTTTTGCATCCTAAGGAGTTGCAACTTCACATTCGGAATTAGATTAATCTCAAACATCGCTCCTCCTCTTCGCAAGCCCAACTGCGACCGCAAACTCTGATGCGATCGGCAACAACTGTTGTTGCATTGTCTCGTTAACTTTAATATCATGCCAAGGATTTCCTATGGTTGTTGGAATTGAAACCTGCATCTCAATATACTCGGTCATAAACGGCACCGTTCCGGCAAAACCTGTTGTGATAGCGCTTTTAATAGGCACATTAGTATATCGCATCTGGAAGAAGTTAATCGTTTTCTTAAGTTCCGTAAAGAACTGTACCATCGCGCCATCCGCCGCCTTGAATATCTGCCCCTCAAGCTTGTCTTGCACCAAACCAAACTTCAGCAAGAACTGACGCGCTTGATCTTCGCGAATACCAAGTTGCGAAGCAATCCCTTTAGCCACCTGCCCAAACCCACCTGGAATAGTTCGTATAATCCTCGGAGCTTTATTAT
The DNA here is from genome assembly GCA_009777365.1 of Candidatus Saccharimonadota bacterium. Taxonomy (GTDB): domain Bacteria; phylum Patescibacteriota; class Saccharimonadia; order Saccharimonadales; family Saccharimonadaceae; genus WRLZ01. The sequence goes on from WRLZ01000019.1 coordinate 8,603, forward strand.
AATAAATAACCACATCGGTCGAAGATTCACCCATATCGATTCCAAGCACCGCGTCCGGAACGTCCGGCGAGAATATCGCTCGCGCCATCGCCAAAGAATCCGACTCCATCGCAATCACGTTATACCCCAAATTCTCCAATAACTCCAATCGATTTTCACTATATTCATTAGATACCGACGCAAGCATAACCTCCATCGTGGTGTTGTTCCGCGGACTCACCCCCAGGGATACATAATCAACCTTCGCATCCGCCACGTTCATCGGAATATACTGATCAATTTGATATTTTATTGTTTTCTTTAATTCGTCACTCGACTGATTAGGCACATCCACCACTGTCGTAAAGACTTTATTTGACGGAATGCCGATAGCTACGTTGTCCGTATCTATCCCAGCCTTCATGATCACCTGTTTTAAGACTTCACCGAATTTTTCGCGTCCTATATCGGAATCATCCAACAACATCCCGCGCTCAACCTCCGCATAACCATAATGCTTCAGCTCCCAACCTCGTCCAACAGATCCTGACAGTTGCACGACGCGAATATTCTTGGTACCTATATCAAGTGCGAAGAACTCGCCCAGCCCTTTTGATAATTTAACCTTCATAATTCTATTATACCCATTTTTTCCTTGTAGTCAAGCCTTTTTACAATTTTTTCGCATAAATTATCAACCTTTGAACATAGTCATCCCCAACCCTCTCCCCAAAACACGTCATAAGCACCAGATCAGCCCCAAGAAGCTCATTCGTCATGTTTATATCATCTCTATATTTCACACTTATACCAACAACCTCATAGTTCTCTATCCACCCGTCTTTGTGAAAAGTTACAACCTCACCCTCTTCCAAATACCTAAGCCCATCAAAGACACCCGGGCTATGCCCAACCAAAAACCTAGCCAACCCCTTCTCTTCTCCCTCTTGGAACCATCCCACATTACTTCTAACCCTGGGAGCCTCTATCCTATTGTCCTCATCAACACCAACACCAAAAACCATAGCCTTAACCTCAATCGACGGTATCGACAGAGCCGCCACCCTTTCGCTCTGTTCCCCATGATTCATAACAAACCTGTCATCAGCTAAAAGAGTTCCGTTTATTGTCGTATGTAGCAAAAAGCCAAACCCACTCGTCAAAGCCAGTGATATAACAAAAAGACTCCAGTATTTCTTTATGTTATATAACAAACCACGCCTAAGCTCAAGCATCTTACCTCCGCTTTAATTTAATAATACCACGCCCATTTTTATTTTGCAACACGCTCGTGTTTAATTGCCTACTTTATTCGCACACAAGTCTTTTCTCTTGTTAAAAGAAAACCATTGCGGTTATGCTTGTGGAAAACTCCAATATGCGCTACTATATATATTAGAAAGGTGTTAAATGGAGGAAACGAATCCCGAGGTATTGTCAAAAGTCTGGTCGGCTGTCCTTGCCGAAGCGAAAAAAAGCACTTCCGAGAGCTATTTTGCCGCCTTCTTGCAAGACACGAAGCTACTCTCTGTTTTGGGCGGCGTAGCAACCGTGGCGGTAAAAAATGTCTTTATCAAGGCCCAAATCGTAGCCCGCTTCGACGTCGAAATCAAAAAAGCCCTCGACAATCACAACCTAAAAGTCTCGTCAATCGACTACGTAACCTCTTCTCGTAAAAAACAAAAAGCTATTTCGGATATTAAAGTTGCCGATCCGACAAGCCAATCGCGACCCACGTCCCTAGCTTCGTCTCAAAATAATACTTCCACCAACTTAAACGAACGCTACTCCTTTGAAAACTTCGTCAATGGCTTTAGTACCCAAGAAGTCTTTGCCGCCTGCCAAGCCGTAGCCGAAACTCCTGGCCGCCAAGGCTACAACCCGCTCTTCGTCTATGGTGGTGTCGGACTCGGCAAAACTCACCTCATCCAAGCTACCGGTAATACTATATTAAAAACCCATCCCAACATGAAAGTACTCTATATTACCGCCAACGACTTCCTTAGTGATTTCGTCGACTCCATCCGCCTAAAATCCAAGTTCGACGACAAATACCGCTCCTTCGACTGTCTAATTATAGATGACATCCAACACTTCTCCGGCAAAGAACGCACCCAAGACTCCTTTTTCAACACCTTCAATTCCCTCTATCAAAACAACAAGCAAATCATCCTAAGCAGCGACCGACCGCCTAGCGCCATCAAAACCCTCGCCAACCGTCTCCGTTCCCGCTTCGAGATGGGGTTGATCTTCGACATCCAACTACCCGATACCGAAACCCGTGCCGCTATAATCAAAGCCAAAACCTCCGAACGCAATCTACCCTTCGACAACGAACTTA
>WRLZ01000020.1 GCA_009777365.1 Candidatus Saccharimonadota bacterium
ACCACCCCAAAACGTCCTCCACCCCCAAGCGACTCTTTATCTCCTCCCTGGCATCCATATTTTTATTCTACCACATTTCCCCCCAAAGAGCAAAACCCTCCCCACGAAAACCGCGATGTGCATTAGCATCGCCATTGCTGCCAAGGATGGTATCGACTCCGGCTGTAGTGGTATTGGCTGAACTGCCGCCATGGAGAAACCAAGGATAGCCAGAATGGAACGAACCGACGAACGCCCCCGACCACCCAGAGGATTCGTAAGTGGTTTATCTTAGATTTAGTATTATAATGTCTGGTGGGGGCGGCTGGACTTGAACCAGCGACCAATCGGTTATGAGCCGACTGCTCTAACCACTGAGCTACGCCCCCATGCCATATTGCCATTATACCAGATTCTATGCTAAAATGGAAGTATGGAAATCCCAAAAAAGGCTAAGAAGCTACTAAGTACAGGAAATATTGCCATAGGGATTTTGGTTATTGCCGGAGTTTTCTGCATTATAGCCTCGATTGAAGCAATGCAAAGGAATTATGATCTGCGTAGTAAGGTAGCAGACGAAACGCGCCGTAGGCATCAGCTAGAGTTAGAGATTGCTGAGCTTGAGTATCAAAGGGTTTGGCGCGCCAGCGAAGAGTTCCAAGAATTATCTCTGAAAAGACGTTTCAACTTAGCCAATGAGGGCGAGATTATCCTTGAGCTCCCTGCGCCTGCCGATTGGGTAGTCCAGCGCGCCGAAGAAGCTTCAAGAGCCTCTGCGGAAGAGTTGGAGACCGAGGAGTTGCCCAACTGGCGGGTATGGGTCAAGTTTCTATTCGGCTCTTAAATCAACTCTCCTACAATATAAATCTTCGCTTTCTCTGGGTGGTCGGGGAGCTATACTCGCTCTTCCACTCATACTAGCCCATGGCAACTACGTGGCGGACGCGCAGGAAATACTGAGAGCGTAAATACCCTAGGCCCGAATGCGGGTTCTGGCGCTAACAATAACGGTTTTCGTGGGGAACGGATGGTCAAAACCCCCGCCCCGGCGTTTATCAAAATTACGTCACAGTTTGTATTTTCAAAACTTCCAAAAAATACAGACTTTTGAAAGTAAGACCAATGCCGCACTTCTGGCCCCCCATAAGTCTGCCTCATAGTTTAGCTGTCTATCCAGCCAATCCCTTAATACACTTATCGTACAAGAAGCGTTCCAGCTCATCTCCGTTCCCGTGGTTGTAATAATTAGAAAGAGATTGATTAAACTCCCCTAAGTTTTTCTCTTCTATAGTCAAAACCCCCGCCCCGGCTTTTATCAAAATTGCGTTGGCAGTAATAATAGCCGTCCGCTTATTCCCATCCCAGAAAAGCTGATTATACATAATAAACAACATTGTCTTTATGGATCTGTCTGTAGCTGAAATACCTAGCTTATCAATATTGGCTATTCCAGCAATGATCTCGCTCCTCACGGGCGGTTTCAGTTTGTGATTTGTTCCGCTTATGCCAATTTCTCCAGATCGCAACTTGCCCCACTCCAACGACTCATTTCTTGAAACATTTTCGTTAATTTTTTCTATAAACTCCAGGTCAATCTCGTTGTCAATATTATTGATTACAAACCGCCACGCGTCACGCAAATTCAGAATCACCTTAATATCATCAAGTGATGCCGTAGGAACGTTTACACCATCTATGATAGTCTCAGTCTCGGGGAAAGTCGTATTAACACCTTCAATTTTTGCAGTATTATAAATATTGCCCACCAAAACCTTTTTGGCTAAGAATAAACTCTCTTCAGTAGTATATCTGAATTTGTCAGGCATTTGTTCCATATTCTAGAACCTCGGCGCAACCTCACGAACATACGTTGTTCGAGCCTGGCCGCCCCTGAGCGCCTGTTGGAACGCCCACAGGAACGCATCACCTCGTAGGTTGAATACCTCAGCTGGATCCCCAGAAGCATCATCTGCCGTATTGTATGGATACACTGTTTTCCCAGTTCCATGACAAGAGTTTATACCCTCCGCACAGCCGTTATTCCTCAGCCTATTATTCACTCCCGATCCACCCGTTCGATTAAGTTGTATTCGTCCTGCCGACACTGGGCCATTAAATACTAGTTTGTTGTTGCATTGGTTTATTCCTAGCCCTATCCTCCATGCATCACAAGTGTTTATTGTTCCGCGCACAATCAGCCACGCATCAATTCTTGTAACATTCGATGCAACAACTAAATCTCCATGTACGATTATGACAGCTTGAGGCAGGTCGTCAAGGCTAGTATAAGACCCTTCTTCATAGGTAATGTCGCCACGTATAACCGCACTGCCTGTCACCCAAACCGCTGTTTCTCCCCTGCCGATATGTGCGCCACTAGATAGGTCTCTGCGATATTCACATCCATTTAACAGTCCCGTATTTCCATCTGTGCAGTCACTTTGACTACCGCCTATTCTTGTCTCAAGCGTAGCTAGAACTGCCTTGCGATACCCCCCTAGATTTCCACCCTCATTGCCAATCGTCTGCCTGCTCCATTCCATTACCTCAGGTCGTGAGCCACTTGACGTACCACAATCTGTACCAAGTACTAAGCAGAGTCCATAGCTTCCGAATGCCGCACCGCTTGCCATGCCAGTCAACCCTGCGCCAGCGGCAGAAGTCTTAACACTTCCAGCCGCCACAATCTCGAACTCGCTCCATGATCCGTAGATTCGACGTTGCATATCTTGCAACATCGCCAACGCATTACCAGCCGAACCAAATGATTTAATGGTTTGTGAAGTTGATACGTCTCCAGGGATATTCGTTCCGGCTCCCATAATTTGTACTTTTGGCTTCTTGCCAACCGTTACACATTTTGGCTCACCGTACCTCCATCTTGCCTCCCCCTCATTAAACTCCATAGCTGTTCGGTTCTTTTCCTCTGTATCCTGAATGTTATCATGAACACCCAAGCTACTTGCCGGATAGACTCCTGTTGCGTAACATATCTGTGTTCCCGGCGGAACGTCATCTGCAAAGTAATTGTCGCGAAGAACCTGTTTTCTCTCCCCCCTTAGATTGCCACCCTGATTGAATATTTCTCCCGAACCACTGGCAATATCAACACAGGCTATATTGGCTCCGTTATATGTATATGTTAATGCACTTCCCCTATAATATTGGCACATATTTGCAGCAGTTCCGGGAGCATCGCCCCCTGTTGCGCTAAAGCCTGCTCCGTTCACCGAGCCTCCCGGAGCAATAAGGAATTTGACGAGCCGCCATTGCGTAGGATGGGTTATTGTTGCATAGTCCTCGACACTCACAATAGGGTTTTCTCGTGGTCTAACATCAATATCCACAGTAACACCAATCGAAATTCCGCTATCCAGTTCCCCGGATATGTCAAGCGTTGTGATAGATTCTGTAATATGGTTATAAGGAACCTTAACTACAGCATATGATGCTCCGCCACCTCCAACTTCAACATCTGTCGAACCGAAGAATGTTGCCGCGTTTGCCGGACACGAGCCGCAACCGCTAACACAGGCAGGACCCGTCCATCTAGCTTCAAAAGACTTTTCGCAAGCCCATGTTGTGGCCGCTGTCATCTCTTGTCTCCATGTCGTGCCAACATCTGTTCCCGCTAGAGTTCGTACAACTGTACGCCCACCAGCCGTTGTAGTTCCGCCGTTAGGAGACCAAAGCACAAACCTATTCCCAACATTTACGCCAGTACAATCTGCCGGTACTCCAGCTAATTGGTTTGCGGTATAAAGCGAATTTCTATTGAAAGGATCAATCCGGCATGCGCCCTCTAGGTCTCGGGCTCTTACTGCAGGACTTGCGGATACTATATTCCACCAACCTGATTTATCATTTATGTGCTGGAACTCAATCCTGTCGTTTGGTTTTGCCCAAACTGGATTTGATTCAGGCGTGAAATTACATGAACCGTTATTACAGTCTCCATTGTTTATCCATTCGAGAGTTTTTGTAAGTTGCGTCCACTCGGGATTTTGGAAAGCATTACAAGTATTACAGCACCCACCGCCAAACGGCCAACATCCACCCGGAGCACTCGTCTGGCATGTAGCTTGCGTACAAGTCGCTTTTACAAAACTTGCAACTTTTTCATATGTGAAGCCTGATGAACGCCATTGATTAGCTTGCGCGGCGGTGACAGTCGTGTTTCTTGCTCTTGTAATAAACTCTCCAACGCTACCACATTCTCCGGCACTGCCCGGACAAGCACCGGGATTAGGGGTTGGTGTCCCCTCATGACATGGTCCTCCGGGTTGTTCTTTAATTGCAGTTGATGCGCCTGCCCTTTGGTCTGCATCTGCTTGAGATACTGTACTCTCAAACCTTATGTTCTCACAATCATAAGCCTCATATGGTTCCTCTTCCCATATCTCAGCGCATACCTCATTATTAGGCGTTGTTCTGCCTACGCCGTTTCGGTTACTGCTACTTATCCCTTGCCATAATAGAGCTTGACATACTATATCCCCATCCTTTAGCTTGTTTGTATCGACTGCTGAAATAGTAGTTGCAGCTTTGTCCTGCCAAGATGTAAACTGCCCCGGTGCAAGATTTTCGTCCCACGGTCCCTTTGCCGGGCCTATCCATCCTCCTATTACCGCAGGCCCCGCCTGATCTACCCACCATTTGAACTCCGCAGACAGAGTGCTTGTACTTCTGTTTTGAACATAATGCCTAAAATCAATTGTATCACCTTTTTGGACACGTAATGGATTGCTTCGTCCGCAGTTACTGCACCAATTCCCTCCATTTTTGCCAACTTGAGAAAACCCATCGACCACCCACGCACCAGTAGTTTTAAGAATTTCTGTACCAGACCAGAACTTTATAACATTATCACCCTCACTCATTCTTACGTTACCGAAGAAAGACATGGGTTTACCAGAAACGCTCGTACTACCATCACTAAAAGAATATCCAGCTGGCAAAGTGGCACTTATACTGCGAGCGCGATTACAGTTAACCAATATCGTTACCTTACCATTAGCATCACTCGTCCCAGAGCTTACCAACCGCCCACCGCCACAAGTACCGCCTTGATCTTGGTCATTTGTTACCTGAACACCGGGAACACCGGCTCCAGCTTCATCTCTAAAGGTTATCTCAAATTCAGCCAAGTGGTTACAGCCGGAAACATTAGCATATACTTCCGGCGTTAGGAAATCGGCTATACTACTTGATCTAGCAAGCGTATATTCAGAGCTTATCTCATTTCCTCTAGCAAAACGCCGCTTTTTAGCCATCTGTACTAAGAAATCAGTCCAATCGGTAAACTCATGTTCGCTCACCGCTTCCAATCGAAGAATGATGAACTCTTGCGTCATGGACGTTAGTACATCGGTATATGTGCCTACATCGGTCAAATTATCCGCAACTTCATTGAGGCTAACCAATTCACCCGGATTTGCAGCATGGTTCATTTCCACATCATTAAAGAAGCCGCTTCTTGGCCTATATTCAAACATACGAGCCACCAACATTGGCTGAGTACCATAAGCCGGGACCATCCCTTCATCATCAATCTCCGGCACTCTTTGGTCATAAACCCTATCCCAATCAGCGCGTGCCGCAATCTCTTTGTTGGACAGACCTTGTTCAAATAGGGGAAGTATCTCGTTTTTTAATCTAGCACGTGCGGTATCGTATGCTACCTGAAGCTCGTCTGCCGGCAAGTTTCTAAAATACAACGCTTCAAAGTAAATCGTCATGGCAAATATTTCTCTGGTCGTGAGCAAGCAATTCGACAGCATATTTCTATAAGCCACGTTTTCAGCCCTTACGCGGCGAAAATTACTGTTTACGGATTCACCCAGTCTTGCATCCAAAACTTGACCTGCCGTAGCGCCTTCCCCGCTAATTGGTATAGAGTTCAGCCTAGCCACATCATTGTCGGAAACTTGAATATTACATTGTTCGGGCGAAGCGTAATACTTCAATGCTATAAAATAAGTTAAGTCATCAAGAGCGGTCTGATCTAAGTCATCACCGAAACTAGCGCCAGGGTTTTCTGCAACGTGCTCCCTCATACCCTCTCGGTATTTTGCTAGATCGCTTTGGGTAAAAGAAAATTCACCCATTTCAAGGATGACCCTATCTCTGCTCATCAAATTGGTAACAATTAGTAGTATGATAACTCCTATTGCCGCTATTATAATCGCCCCAATAGCTATACGAAGACTTGATTTTGCTGCGTCTTTGCGTTTTCCCGCCGCCTGTTTTTGCCTCTCCTGTTCCGCTAATTGCTCCGGTGTGGGCTCTATATTTTGGTTCTCAAACTGGAATCGCCCTGCCCCAGCTGATTGAAAAACCTTGCCTTGTTCTTGCATATTACATTTAGTATATGTCATATTGTTCCATAATGCAAGAATTTACGAAACGAAAAATATAATAGAACCCTGTCGTGGCAGGGTTCTATGTTTGTAAAAAGTTTTATCAGTAATTACTTTGCCCCAAATTTGATTGCTATGGTGGCCGTCCTGTCAGTGCTTCGTGTGCGGGGGTCATTCTCTTGAAGCCATCTATCCGACATTTCTTCCGCCCATTCCCGAAATTTCCCCTCGTCATGCCCAATACCGGCTCCGACGTGTGTATAATAAGGGTCTACGACAATCCGCCAATGGTTAGGAGAAGCGGTAATACTTGCAATGACGCTCCCAGGAGAAACATGGACACCACCTAAAATCTCACCCACGCCGCTACCTTGCCACCCTTCGTGTCTGGCTCTATCAGTAGCGCTTGAACCGTCTGAACTAGTATGTCGGTCACGTCCAAAATCTTGAGTATGCTTTCTGGCGGCTATCCCCAGTGAATCATCCCAAATGAGTGGATTAAGTCCGTTCAACTCTCTTACGGTATTGAGAACAGCCAATATCTCCCGCGCCCATATATCGTTTATCTCAGCCTCAGTATATCCTCTTCTGAGTAGCCAAGGGATGTCATAGGGGTTGTATTTATTAAAATACTCATCCTCATAAGGCGAATCCTCAATCCACCAAGGTGGACCCCCATGATATACAACATCAAATCCCTCTGTCCTTGGACTTACGTCATAAAAAGCAGAAACAACAAAGGTTAAGACTACATATGCAGCTTCCTCATTCGCATTATAACCCACGCCCATAGCTGTTACCCAATTGTCGGCTAAATCGTCATCTTCATATTCTGCGTTTCTTAGGAACCTACCCAGCCTTTGGTTTACTGTTTCTACTATATCATCGGCAGAAGTATAGGACGACACCGGGATAATAATGTCGCTAGAGATCGATGTGCCTGTCTGTGGGATATGAGCTTCGTATAAACTTACATTCCCAGCCATCCACCTCGAAGCCTTAGTTAAAACATCACACCATTCCAGCGTGCTTATTCCTTGTTTTAACCTGTCGGCGTTAATCGCTTCAAAGATACTTTGTTCAAATTCGTCTGCATCTACAGAAGAAATATTTGTTGCGGCTACTGTGCTGCTTGATTCTGTTTGGTTGGATTTATCTACTATTGTAACAATCTGGGTTGCGCTATCCCAGTCAACTTCCGCGCCAAAAGCCTCTGCAACATATCGAAGCGGCACGAAAGTTCGTCCGTTTTGGATCACCGGCGTACCCATATCGTTCGGCAGTGGCATACCTACGGAAAGGCTAAACTCTACAGTTCGACTCGGGCTGTTCGTGGTGGTTTGTGAAATAGTGACGGTTTGTGTCGTTTCGTCCCATTCAACATCTGCACCCAACGCCTCGGATATAAGGCGGAGCGGAACCATCGTGCGTCCATTTGAGATAAACGGCGCGGTATCAGCTTGCCACGGTTCACCGTCAACGAAGTATATAGGGTTTCCTACGGTAAGCACAATCGTTGTTGCCTCCGTACCGCCATTCGTAGCCCCCGTGGCCACCGCAAGACTAAGTGTGACGATAACAGCCATAGCTACGGCTAAGACGCATAGCACAAGCCATGCAGGGCTATTGCTTGAAGATACCATCTTTCTCATAAAGATTCCTCCTCTAAAATAAATTTAGAGCATCTTGACGATAAAACTTATATTAAAGTGCTAAGTCTCTCGTCATTACGCTCACTATTTTCTATTATACCATATCCATCCCCCAAAAGAAAAAAGAAACATTACCCCCATTATACCCTATTATAGCACAACGCAACGAAAAAGTCAAGAGCTTGCTCTTGTACTTTTGAAGCAAGGCCGTGCAATGCCGGCGAAGCCGGGATAGCACACTTTGTCAAATTTGTCAAGCGAAAACGCCAATATTCTACTAATTTCCCTACTTTTCCCCAGAAGAACCCGTATCCATCATCTGATGCGAACCATCCAAAATACTCCCCATCTGAGCCATCTTATCCCGCTTGCTCGCCTCTATCAGCTCATTTATCATCGCAATCTCCTTCTTCGGCGAATCGCAATATGGGAAAACATACGTCGTCTCGTCGCTCTTCGTCGCCAGTTTCAGCGTTCCATACCCCAATACATGCGCCAAAATCCCTTCCTTAACAAAGCTATTGCTCTCAATCTTCATCAGTTCAATAGTCTTGACCTTATTGCTAAGCAAATTCTCCACCTTCTCATAAATCACTCTCCTATTGGTTACAAACATCTTATTCTTGAAATTAAGATACGTCCCCACCAACCCCGATCCAATCGCCGCTATTATCAAAAACACCAACAGGAAACCAATCATCCCATTCGATGCCTCACTCCCAAAATCCATATTTCTTCCCAGAACTATATACACCGCGATAATCGCTCCAATCACCAAAACCTCCGCCACCCACACCGCAATCAAGCTCGCCCTGCTCCGCCGAATCACCACCCGCACCACCTCACCTTCCTGCAACCCAATACTTGGCTTCACTGTCTTCATACCTTTATTCTACACCATCCCCCTCCATTTTGCAATACTCTTTTCTAGTAACTATCCGCATCGACACGGTATTCTCTAACTAAAGATAAGTGAGCTATTCCCGCTCTTCTACTGCTATCTCTATAATTTCCTCAAAGATTTGTTGTCGTCTTTAGCTGCCGTTACCACCACCTATCAGAGAAAAGACCCATTGCAGAAGCAGCAGTGCCCCGCCTCCGATAACACCAGCTACTATATTACCAATAATTTTATTCTGTTTCAATGCCTTGTTCTGAGCTACTACTTCATCAATAGCAGTTTTCGCATCGGGGTTTCTTTGTATAGTTTCAACAACGGTCTTCTGTATTTCATCATTTAGAGGCTTATGGTCGCAAACACACTGCCTAATAATCGGTCCCATATTATCTGTTCGCATAGCATCATCAACTATGGGCTGGACGGCGCTAACATAGGAATCGTCGGAATTGTTAGTCTTCTTTGCCATCTTTTTTAAGTCCCTCTGCTGGCATAACTCTCTGCATTATCCCACTCTGCAGGGGTATAGCAATAGGCTTCCCGTCTGCTTGCTTTAATGCCCCAATAGCAAAAGCAATGACAGAATCACTACTACTAAGATTATACTTATCACGTATTTCATTCAATGCTTGTAGGTCGCCGTTTGAGATAATAACATCTTGCTCTTTAACCCCATCATCATTGTTGCGTTCTTTACCTAATTTAATAGCCATACTTAGATATTACCACACAAAAACCCATATTACAAGGTGCGCCAGCTAGGAATTATCTGCCATACTACCCAACCTAAACACCATCGCCGTCCGCGCCGCTAGCTTAACCCGCAACATACCATCTCTACACTCAAAACTCGACCTCGGCCCAAACCCCCCAAACCTCATATCATCCGTATCAAAAACCAATCTCGGCGCTTGATCCAACCAAACCTCCCTCTCCTCCTCCCGATGAAAATTAAACACAAAAAGCAACCCACCCTTCTGATACGCCAAAACCTTCTCCTCATCCTGTATCCATCGCTGCTCCAAACTCCCCATCTGCCCCAAGAACCTATACCTATGCTCCAACCCAATCATCGCCCTATCAAATTCCAGCAAGTACCGAAACTTCGACTCCGAATCCTCCGCCAGCGACCATTGCCTCCGCGCATAGTGATACGAGTCGCCATTCCCCTCCCTCGGAAAATCCAGCCACTCCGGATGCCCAAACTCATTCCCCATAAAGTTGAGATACCCCTCCCCCGCCAAACTAAACGTAACCAGCCGTATCAACTTATGCAGCGCCATCGCCCGATCAATCACATGCGACTCCGTCCGAATGCTCATCTTCTCATAAATCTCCGACCCAGCCAACCACATCATAATAGTCTTATCCCCGACCAAAGCCTGATCGTGGCTCTCCGCGTATCCGATATTCTTCTCCCCCGGCCGCCTTGTCGTGAGCTCATGCCAAAGTTCCGTCAAATTCAATTCCTCATCCGTCTTTTCCTCAAATTGCTTAATCCAATAATCCGGTATCCCCATAGATAGCCTATAATCAAACCCAATCCCCACATCCTCAATCGGTAGCGCCATCCCCGGCATCGCGCTCATATCCTCCGCAATCACCAACGCATCCGGCCGCACCTCACGAATCAATTCGTTCGCCATCATCAGATACGTTACTGCCTCCACATCCGTATCCATAGAAAAATACTTGTCATACCCATCAAAACTCATCCCCAGCCCATGATGCCTATAAAGCATCGACGTCACCCCATCAAACCGAAACCCGTCGAACTTATATTCCTCCAGCCAAAATTTCAAGTTAGATAATAGAAAATGAATTACCTCATCCTTGCCATAATTAAAAAGCTTCGTCCCCCAAGCCTCATGCTCCCCGCGCTCTC
>WRLZ01000021.1 GCA_009777365.1 Candidatus Saccharimonadota bacterium
CGCCGCATAAGTTTGAGAATGTCACGGAGGCGATTATGAAAATTCGCGAGAATGAGAAGCCTGTGAATGATCAATATATTGCTCCTTTTATTATCGTGGAGAATGGCGAGCCGATTGGGAAAATTTCCGATAATGATAGTGTGATTTGGTATAATTTTCGGGCGGATCGAGCGATAGAGGCGGCAAAGGCATTTGAGCTTGATGATTTCCCGTATTTTGATCGAGGAGAGCGGCCGAATGTTTATTTTGCGGGGATGAGCGAGTATGATGCGGATAATCATATTCCTTCGGGATTTTTGGTTTCGCCGGTTTCGATTACGAACACGCTTGCGGATTTGCTTGACGCGAATCATATGCATCAATATGCAATAAGCGAGACTGTGAAATATGGGCATATAACATATTACTTTGATGGGAATAGAAAGCTCTCTGGGGATTTGCATACGTATGTGGAGATAAAGAGCGACGAGGACACGTCTAGGTTTGTGCTTGAGCCGTGGATGAAATCGGCGGAAATTACGGAGGCGCTTGTCGGGGCGATAAAATCCGGGAAGTATCAATTTGTACGGGTGAATTATCCGAATGGGGATATGGTTGGGCATTTTGGGCAGTTGGAGCCGGGGATTGAGGCGGTTCTGGCAGTGGATATGGCGCTAAAGCAAGTATTTGCGGCGGTGGATGAGATGGGTGGCGTGGCGGTAGTAACTGCGGATCATGGGAATGTTGAGGAGTTGGTTTATGAAGAAAATGGACTGCCAAAGACTTCGCATACGACGAGTCCGGTGCTTTTCGCGATTTATGACAATACGGAAAATGCTTCTCGCTATGAAATGGTTTATGGTGATTTTGGGCTGGCGAATGTGGCGGCGACGATTGCAGTGCTGATGGGGCTTACTCCTAATGAAAAATGGGAGCAGAGTATGATAAGGGAGAAGGAATAAAATGAATGGTGGGGAGAATTTGGAAGTAGAGAAGCGAGACGAGATTTCGCTTGAGGCAGATGGGGAAAATGAAACTTTCCCGGTGCCAGGGAAACCGAAATGGAGCAAAAAGAAGAAGCTGATTGTCTTTGGCGTGGTAGGCATTGTGGTTATTGTGGCGGCTTTGTTGACTTTGGTTTTTGTAATGAGGCAAGATGATGCGGACGACAATCGGAACGATGACCAGTCGGAAGAGCAGGATGATGATTTTGAACAAGACATAAGCGATTCGGAGGACGTGGATCCGATGGAGTGGGATACGAGGATGACGATGGCGAACTTGGCTATGGTCTGGCGAGAGGAGATGAGGGAACGACAGGGGTTTGTGGAAGTGCGGACGGACAGAATGGTGGCGACATTGCCGGGGTATGATTTCTTTACGGAAGTGCCGGCGGATGTGTTTTCGTTGACCCTGCCGGCGTCGGCGATGGATGATTGGAGCGGAACGAGTGGGCTTATAACGACATTGAATGGTGAGATTGCGGACGCATTTGATGGATGGGGATTTGAGAGGATTGCTTTTGAGAGTGCTGGAGGGTCGGATAGTGTGAGTTTTGCTATGGCGAATGATGTTGTGGTTTGCACAGTGATGAGCGGGGGATATAGCGACGGGGCGAGAACGTATCTTGTTCAAGTTGGTTGCACGGCGCAGGAGACGGCGGCAATTTCTATGAATGAGCTTGGGGCTTTTGCGATGGCTTATGGTGTGGCGAGCGGGTCGAATGTGGTTATAAGTTTGCCGAGTATTGAAGACAGTTCGATTAGCGGGTATCAGGTTGCTAGAGGGTTTGTCGGTGGATTCGGAATGCCTGGCGGTGCGGCGGCGTTGTTTTATCGAGCGCCAGGAGGGGTTTGGAGGTTTTTCAAGGCTACGCAAAATATATTGCTCTGTACTGACTATGCGACGGACGATGTTCGCAGGGCGTTTGCGGATGATGAGTGCTTGGTGAATGCCGATGGATCGGAGATGGAGACTGCCAAGGTTGGGGAGTTTTACGAGTTGTTTTAGGTGTTTATGGCAACTTGCCCGTGGAAACTGGGTATAGTGTATTTATACTGTTATTCATCATGCTTATGTTGTAAAAATTGAATATGCGGCCTTATTTTGCGGAAATTTCTTGACTTTTTACTGGTGGCGAGGTAAAATGTAGAAGTGTAATAATACGGACTGAAAGATATACGTCCTTATAGAATATCGGGACGTTTGCCGTGGGGTTATTATATTGAAATAGAGGGGTTTGTTGGCGGCAAGACCTCCTGTTTGTCATGGGCAATTGAATTGTCTCGTGGGTGAAATAAGGTAAAGTAAAAGGGAGAAAAAAGTATGAAACCAAGGCATAAATATAACATGTATTATTTCAAGAAGCTGATTGGGCAGGCGCTCGAGATTTGCTTTTTGGATGATCCGGACGGAGAGTGTATGATAGGAATACTGCACGATTTTTTGCCGGAAGAGGATGAGCACGGACGGGATATAGTAGTGATGTTTACTGGAGGTGAGTTAGTACGATTTCCGGTGGTTGATATTGATTGGATAAAGTTGGCGAGGTAGGGTATGAGGATTAAAGATAAGTTTAAGGATGATCGTCCGCGAGAGAAGATTTTGCGGAATGGCGTTCGAGCACTCTCCGATATTGAGCTTGCTATGGCTGTTATTGGCAGTGGAAACGCGCAAGCCGATGTTGTGAAGATTGCCAGAAGGCTTGACTATGTGATGAGAAATAAAGAGGGCGAGGTTGTGTATAGCGATCTAAAAGAGATTGCCGGGATGGGGCCAGCTCGTATCGCGCAGGTTTTGGCGGCGATCGAATTTGCGAAGAGGTATGGTGGGAAAGAGTCTGGATGTGTTGTTGATTCACCAGAAAAAATTTTGGCGCTAGTTGCGGATATTCGTGATAAAAAACAGGAGTATTTCGTGGCGATTACTCTTGATGGCGCTAATCGTGTCATAAAAAAGCGGGTCATTACAATAGGCACCTTGACGGCGTCTTTGGTGCATCCGCGTGAAGTTTTTGCGGATGCGATTACGGATCGTGCGGCTAGTATTATAGTGGTGCATAATCATCCTTCGGGTAGTGTTGAACCGAGCGCGGCAGACAGGGAGGTGACGGCTAGATTACGGGAAGCAGGACAGCTGTTGGGGATTGCGCTTGCTAACCATATAGTTGTGTCCAAGAATGGCTACAGGAGTATAATATGAAAAAACAGGAATATGTATTACCGGAGTTCGCTAAAACCGAGTTCCACTGCGCGCATTGCTCGGTTTTCGCCCATCAAAGGTGGTCTATGTTGACTGCGAACGGATATAATCCCGCGGAGCCTGATAGTGCAGTTCACGACTCTGATGGTGAAAACAAGCTTTACGAGATTATTAACAGCGACTATAATGTATCGAAGTGTGCACATTGTAGAGAATACACTTTTTGGTATAAAAAGAAAATCGTATTTCCCAGAAAGACAGCTGTTGGGTATCCGAATGATGACTTGAGTAACGCTGTGAAAGAGCTGTATAGTGAGGCGGCGCTTATTTTGTCAGATTCGCCACGGGCGGCGGCTGCGCTACTCCGATTGGCTTTACAAAAGTTACTTATTGAGCTTGGAGGGGAGGGGAGTAAGTCCATAAATGATAATGTTGGTGATTTCGTAAAGGCCGGGAAGATTGATAGTACGGTGAAAAAGGCGATGGATTCGCTAAGAATTATTGGAAATACTAGCGTGCATCCTGGGGAGATCGATCTGTCAGCTAAGCCAGAAAAAGTCGAGAAGCTTTTTTGGTTGATAAACTATATAGCCGATCAGATGATCACTGGGCCGAAAGAGTTGAACGAAATGTTTGATGATTTGCCGGTCAAGGCGAAGGAGGCTGTGAAGAGGAGGGATAGGGGGTGAGGGGCCATAAACGATCATTTTTGTAGGGTTATGGAGATGATAAGGGTTGGGTGAGGGATCAAGGTTTTGGCGTCTAGTGCCTCTGTGGTATAATGGTGGTATGGTGAACAGAGTCTAATCAGTGCAAAGAGAGCAGAAAAGATATAGGTGAAAAATACAGGAGGTTGTGATGGAAGATACTAATATTGAAAGAATGAAGCAAGACCTAATTGCTGAGATTGACAGACGAATTGAGGACAAGATTATTGAACAGACGAACGCCGGCTTGCTAAAGAAGCTGATAAACGAAGCAGAAACGACCAACGAAGCGATTATGATCGCCGAACTCGGCACCACCTATAAACGCACAGGCTTTCACTTTGACAAGCGGCTCGAGAAGATGACCGACACAATCAAATACTTCAAGAAAAATGACGAACTTTCTTTTAAGACGGACGACAAAAACCTAACTCACAAGCTCATTATCGGCGACAATTATGACGCACTTCAAAACTTGCTCATAGAATATCGGGGTAAGATTGATATGATTTATATTGATCCACCGTACGGCAAGGACAGTATGGGCGAGTTCGCGCAGACGAATTATGAGAATGCTATAACAAGAGATAATTTGCTTTCAATGCTTTACCCTCGTCTTATTCTAGCAAGGCAACTCCTGAGCGATAAGGGTGTGATATTTTGCAGTATCGACGATCGAAATCAGGCATATGTTAAGGGATTATTTGATGAAGTTTTTGACGAAGGTAATTTTGTTGCAAACTTAATCTGGAACACGAAGAACGCGTCAAAAGGTGTGCCGCCAGTTAGAATGATAACGGACATACATGAGTATATTCTAGTGTATGCAAGAGGTGAAAATTTTAAGTTTAACGGTATAGCAAGAACAACCGATGACTTTTCGAACCCAGACAATGATTCGCGTGGACTTTGGCGAAAGGAGGCGCTTGTCTCGACAATCTCACAGAAAACCTTCGACATAATAGATCCAGAAACTGGCGATGTTTTTAATAGAGCATGGGCTTTCTCTCCTGAGACGATCAAGAAAATGATTAGCGAAAGAAGAGTTTTGTTCCCGAAGAGTAAAGATGGGACCCCCTTGCAGAAAAAGTTCTTTGATGACTATATAAATGAAAATCTGCCAATAAATACACAGATTGGCACCTTTCAATCACGAAAAGCGACTTCTGATTTAATGGCAATATTTGGCGGCAAGAAACTCTTTGATTTTCCAAAGCCGGTTGAGATGATAAAATTTTTAATTGAGCAGGGTAGCGGTAAAGATGCAGTTGTTCTGGATTTTTTTAGTGGTTCAGGAACAACCGGGCAGGCAGTGCTTGAACAAAATAGAGATGATGAAGATAGTCGGCGAAGGTTCATTTGCGTGCAGTTGCCAGAAGATCTTAATGGTCAGCTAAAAACTGCCAGTACGACCCAAAGACCTATGCTAGAAGATCAGATTGCTTTATGCGAAGAATATCAGCGACCATGCTTGTTGTCAGAAATAGCTGCCGAAAGATTGCGGCGGGTAATGACGGGTAAAGATTTTACGGGAAAAAGAATTGCATGGGCAGTAAAAAATAAGCCACTCGGTGGCAATCTTGATGTTTATAATGTTACGATGACTTCGCCTTACTCAAATGAGCCGTTTGAGATGATTGACGAAACCTTATATGGACAGGAAAAACTAGAAGCCGCTGGCAAAATCAAGTGGGTATGCGAAAATTTTGATGGCACTCAAGCCTCAACTGAAACAGACAGCGACTACAGGAAGCGCGTCGGAGGTTAATAATGCGGCAAGAAGCAATAGACTTACAGCAAAACGCCGTTCTTAGCCTGCTTGAGCTAACTGCAACTCGTCAGGACGAGATAACTTTCAAAGCTCCGACCGGAAGTGGTAAAACCTATATGATGGCAGATATGATGAACCGTATCTTAGAGCAAGATAAAGATGTTGTGTTTCTCGTATCTACTCTTTCAAAAGGCGACCTTGCTACGCAAAACCATGAGAAGTTTTTGGAGTATTCTGCAAAGGGCAACTTCAAGGAGCTGAAACCTTACTTGATTTCAAGTGAAGCCGCAGGCGAAGAAAGACTTTTCGTGCCAACAGAATACAATGTGTATCTTCTGCCACGAGATCTTTATAAGAAAGGTGGGCGACTTATGCAGGGAGCGATGGAGAGCTTTTTGCAAAATATGACTTTGACGGAGTGGCTTAATGGGCTTGGCAAGAAAGTTTATTTGATAAAAGACGAGTGCCATATTGCGACTAACAACCTTGACAACCTCTCAGAGAGATTTTTCACGAAAACTTACAACTTCTCGGCAACACCTAAGCTGACACGAGGACAAAACCCCGATGTTGAGATTAAAAATGATGATGCCGTAAATGCGAAACTCATCAAAGATATTGAGCTGACTGAGGAAGATGTGCCAGTTGCGAACGCCATCAGTAAGTTTGAAGAGATAAAGGTGCAATATCGCAATTTGTTGGGTGTTAATCCGTGCTTGATTATTCAAATCTCAAACAAGGACAAGGCTGATGAAGAGCTTGCCGAGATACACGCCGAGCTAAACAAAGCCGAGCATACTGACTTAAAGTGGATGCTGATTGTTAATGACGACAAGCAATGCGATACAAATGATGTTTTCAAGGCGAAGAAAATGGCGGTTAGTAAGTGGAAAGATTATGCTAAAGAAAACTCCTCAACGATTGACATCATAATCTTTAAGATGGTTATCACGGAGGGTTGGGACATACCGAGAGCTTGTATGCTTTATCAGATGAGAGATAGTAAAAGTAAGCAACTAGATGAGCAAGTCATGGGGCGCGTTCGCCGGAATCCACGTTTGCTTGATTTTGAAACTTTGTCGGAAGAGGCTCAGAGCCTTGCTATGACTTCTTGGATTTGGGGTATTGTTCCCGAAGATTTGAAAAAAAGTTTTGGCGTGAAGTTGTGGCAAGATAGTGATATTATCACGGACGAGATAAAGGTTAAGACGATAAGGTTGAAAAAGCTGAATGAGAAGCGAGATTTTGAGCTTACGGACTTTTTAGAGAGGCAACCCGCCGTAAATGCCCCTTCAAGTATTTTTAAGCTATGGAGCGACTTCAAGAAAGCTGAGAATAACGTTCAAGATATGGGTGATAAGTTTGCGACTGATTACGGGAAGTGGCGTAAATTTGCCGAGAATATTGAGGCTATATCAAGCGAGAGCAGTCAGTATGTCTATGATTATGCCGAGAGTATGGAAGTTGTGAAAGATGAAAGCGGAAAAGAAGTTGAAGTGTCTTTTGCTATTGAGTCACACTATACAGATAATGGGCACCATATAAACATAACTGATTGGATTTGGAAGCGAAGCGACGGTAAGGATAAGTTCTCTTTTGATAGTGATGCGGAGAGGCAATGGGTTGAAGTGCTGAAAGATCTCACTAGAGATGACAATAACAATGGTGGCAGGGTTGGTAAAAGGATAGTTATTGGCAAGAGAAATCCGAATGCGGGAGTTGCTAATATGCTTGGTGAAGTTGAGGCTGATTTTATTGGAGACACAAAACAGGTTTATTTATGGGGCAAAAACTATGTGGCAAATTCACAAATTAAGTTTGAATATTATCTAGGAGCGTTGCACTCTTCTTATCCCGACTTTGTGATGAAAGATAGTTATAACCGCATTCATATTTTTGAGGTTAAGAGCGTTAATATTTCTTCAAATATGCTTGGCGGTTTTGACAATAACATCTACAAGACTAAGCTTGAAGAGTTGAAAAAAGCCTACAAACAAGCCTCCAAGCTGACAAATCAGATATTCTACTTGCCGATTATGCGTGATGATGCGTGGCGTATCTTCCAGTATATATGGGGTAATGAGAAGATTCTAAGTAAAGATGAGTTTGTGGGCTTTTGCAGAAGTGAATAATAAGAGTAGTTATAGAAAAAGGAGGTAGCTGTCGTGGATTGGAGAATACAATTAGGGGTATCAATCATAGTCCCCGTGATGAGTTCTTTACTGACTTATCTAGTGGCGATAAAGAAATCGAAAGATGAGATTGAAGCGGTAAAAATAAAATCTAATAATGAAATCCAAAAAATTAGGGAAGCTTCAAGCAAAGAAATCGAGAGAATGCGAGCAAGTACCGAAGAGCAAATAAAGTTAAGACTGGCGGAAAGAGAATTGACCTCGAGGGAAAATGACGAAAAAATGAAAAACGAAATGACAACACGGTTTTTAGGAGAATTTATGAAAGATCCCAGAAAAGGCATGGAGACTTTTGCGACGCTGACTAATTTGGTGAATAAGCTCCCTAAAGGTAAGTAATAAAGCAGCGGTATTTAGATTTGACATTTGGGAAAAAGTGTGATATTCTGAGGAGGTGGTTCGGGTTGCTTGTGAGATTATGGGCGACAGGGGTACAGATATGAGTAAAAAAGAGAAGAAAAGATCGACGAATTTGAGGACGCTTTGGTATTTTTGGCAGGAGATGCGAAAAAGGAAAGCGGCGGTTCTTGTGTGTGCGATATTGGCGGTGTTGGTTGAGTTGATCCAGGCGATATTCTTTGCGTATGCGATTGCTCAGGTTCTCGATATTGTGGCGAGCGGGGAGAGTGGGGGAAGAGTTCAGGAGCTTACGGCTTGGGTTGCGGCGGCGCTTGGCGCATATGCGGTGGCGCAGATTATTTTTCGACGGGTTGGTATTTGGATTCTTTGGAAGCTTGAGCTAAAAGTGAAATACGAAACGGCGCAGCAGGTGTTCGAGAAACTTTCGTATCAGTCAATGAATTTTCATAACAATAAGTTTGCCGGGTCTCTTGTGAGTCAGGCGAATAAGTATATTGGTGCATTCGAGGAGTTTTTTGATATTTTGATTTTCTCAATTTTGCCGTTTGTGACGATCGTGACGTTTTCGACGATTCTGCTTTGGCAGATTATGCCGGCGATTGCGTTGATTGTCGTGGGGGCGGTGCTGATGTTCCTCGTTGCGGCGCTGATATGTGTGAAGGTTGCAACGCCGATTCAGGATGCGGAGATTAAGGCTGAAAACAAACAGACTGGACAATTGGCGGATAGTATGACGAATATGTTGACGGTGAAGAGCTATGGGCATGAGAAATATGAACAGAGGCGATTTGCTAAGGTTAGTCATAATGTTTTTGTGGCGAGTCTTAAGAACTTGAGGTTCCATACGGTTCGAGATGTGATATTTAGCCTGGTGTTTTTGGCGATAAATGCGACGGTTATTATATTTGTTGCGTTTGGGAATCTTTGGTTTGGAATTGGGGTTGGAGCGTTGGTTTTGGTCTATTCGTACTCGACGACGATAAGCGGATGGCTTTGGGAGATAACGCGAATGATACGACATATAAATCGGGCTTTTTCTAATGCACATGAGATGGTGGAGATTCTTGATGGCAAGGCGAAGGTTCTGGACGCGCCGAATGCGGTGGATCTCGATATTACGAAGGGTGCGGTTCATTATGCGAATATAGCGTATAGGCACGAGAATGCGCGGGCGGCGATATTTAGGAATTTTGATCTGAAAATTAAGCCTGGGCAGAGGGTTGGATTGGTTGGAGTTAGTGGAAGCGGCAAGACGACGTTGACGAAGCTTTTGCTGAGGTTTGATGATGTGCAGAGCGGGGAGATTTTGGTGGATGGGCAGAATATTGCGAAGGTGAGGCAGGAGAGTTTGCGTAGGAAAGTTGCGTATGTGCCGCAGGAGCCGATGTTGTTTCACCGCTCAATCCGAGATAATATTGCTTATGGAAAATTGGACGCGACGGATAAGGAAGTCGAGGAAGCGGCTAAGCAAGCCAATGCGTATGAGTTTATCAAGAATGAACTGCCGAATGGATTCGAGACGCTTGTGGGGGAGAGGGGTGTGAAGCTTTCGGGTGGGCAGAGGCAGAGAGTGGCGATTGCGAGGGCGATACTTAGGAATGCGCCGATATTGATTTTGGACGAGGCGACGAGTGCGTTGGATAGCGATAGTGAAAAATTGATTCAGGCGGCGCTTGGGAATTTGATGAAAGATAGGACGGCGATCGTGATTGCACATAGGCTTTCGACGGTGGCGCATCTTGATAGGATTATTGTGCTTCGGGATGGGAAGATTATCGAGGATGGGAAGCATAGGGAGCTTCTCGTAAAAGATGGAACGTACGCGAAACTATGGAAGAAGCAAACCGAGATTTAGATTTCAGGGGTATGGGTTGCCCGGTCGAGCTGGGTAATGACGGCGGGGCAAGTTTAGACGAGGTAATATTGCTGGATAAGCCGGCGGGGATTTCGAGCTTTGGGTGTGTGGCGAGAGTGCGGGGGTATTATCGCGCGCGGCTTAGCACGAAGAAGGTGAAGGTTGGGCATAGTGGGACGCTGGATCCTTTTGCGACGGGGTTATTGATTATTCTTGTTGGGAAAGCGACGAAGAGGCAGGATGAATATATGGGCATGGATAAGGTTTATGAGGCGACTATGAAGCTTGGGGAAATTTCAAGTACGGGGGATCCGGAGGGAGAGATAAGAGAATATGAAGGAATCGCCCTGACGAAGGATCGCCGTCAGACTTTCACGGCCACTAGTCTGTCGGACGATCCTTGTCCGGCCTCCCAAATCCTCATGCAGGC
>WRLZ01000022.1 GCA_009777365.1 Candidatus Saccharimonadota bacterium
GTGGCTCGCAAGGGTAAGGCAAATGGCTCACACTTACTTATGCCATGGATCGAGGGCGGTATTGCCAAGGGTACAACCGTGCATAGTGATGAGTATGTGGTCTATAAAAGCCTTTGCAACCGAGGTTACTCGCACACTACCGTAACCCACAAGGCGTTAGAATACGTTAGGGGCAACGCTCACACCAACACTATTGAGGGCTTTTGGAGCCAGTTTAAGCGTAGTATGCGTGGTGCTTTTCACTGTATCCCCCTAAGTATTTGCAGTTTTATTTGGATGAGTTTAGTTTTAGGTACAATCTACGGCAAGATGGGTCGGGGATGGTATTTGACAGGATAATAGATAACATTACCAGATGATATTTGTATTTTTAAGAGAGTTAGTGTATAATAGTAAAAATAACATTGTTATAGTAAAATAAAAACAGGAAGCAAGGAAAAAGTATGATAGAACCAAAGAAAGCAGTAGAAGAAGCTGTAAAGTATCTAAAGGATGTTATGCAACTTCCAGATACTACAAGAATTAACCTCGAGGAACTTGTCTTGTCCTCTGACAACAAAAACTGGGTGGTTACAATTGCTTATGATTCAACTAACTTGCCAGAGAATAGTTTATCTGTATTACTCAATGGGAGGATGCAAGAGCGTCGGAGAATAGAAGTTGATGGCACAAGTGGCAATGTCGTAGCACTACGAAAATAGCCTATGTCTGTGAGCGTGGAGAGCTTTTTCAGAAGCTGTAATCAAAACGGTTTGATAATTGATACTAACTTATTTACACTGTTAGTCATAGGTAATAGCGATATCAATAAAGTGGGCAAACATAAAAGGGTGAAGAATTACAGTGAAGATCATTTTACGGCTATCTTCAATATAGCTAACTACATAACAGAGAATAATTCAAAAATTATTCTAACACCACATATTTTATCTGAAATATCAAATTTCGTAATTGATTCCAAGGGTTACAATCCATTCTTCGATACAGCTTTGAGGCTAACCAAGCTCACGCATGAAGAAAATGTTGAAAAAGACAAACTATTAGACCATGATGAGCTATCAAGGCTGGGAGTTTCCGATCTGTCTGTAGAAAATGTGGCTACTGTCATGAAGTGCGCAGTTGTTACCGACGACGAGAGGTTATATAATCGGCTTCTGTCGCTGGGAGTGCAAGTTGTAGATTTGCCTCTAATGGTTGAAATGGCTAAACAAAGCCAATAGTGATACAATAGAAATATGATAACTACCAACACGGAAGACGACAAACAAATCTTTGAGGAAATCATAGAGATAGCAGTAGAAGAGCAGAGATAGCTCTGTCATCTGTTAGTTAGGCTATACCGTGTTATAAGGGGATAGTTACCGACTAGACTACTCGCATTATCTCGTCAAGAGTCGTTTCGCCCCTTAGTGATGCGATGATCCCCTTTTGGAGTAGTGTCAACATTCCGCCTTGCACGGCCGCTTGTTCAATCAGCTCTGGGCGCGCATCCGACAAATCTCCTCGAATGAATTTCTGAATCGGTTCATTCACGATCAACTGCTCCATCAGCGCCGTTCTGCCCTTATAACCAAAAGGAATTTCTTCATTCGCAACTGGCTTCCATAGCTTGATGTTGTTCATATCAATCCCCTCGAGATAGGCCTTGTCCACTCCTCGAAGTTTATCACGCACCCAGTTCGACGTCGCCATGTCCGCGGCATATTCTTCCTTATTGTGCGCCAATTTTCGCACTAGCCGCTGTGAAATCACCATCTGCACCGCGCTGGAGAAAATCGGGTTTACTCCCGTAAGGTCAATCACGCGCGAAAACGCCGCGCTAGCTGTATTGGCATGAAGCGTCGAAAGCACCAAGTGCCCCGTGATTGAAGCTTGCACCGCCACCCTCGCCCCTTCGCTATCTCGAATCTCACCGACCATCACAATATCCGGGTCAAGTCGAAGCACCGACCTGAGCCCCTCCGCAAACGAACTTCCGTCGCTACTATTTACTGGAATCTGAGTTACGCCCGAGAGGCTAAACTCTACCGGATCTTCCAACGTGATAATCTTCCTCTGCGGAGTATTGAGCGCTGTGATAATCGAATAAAGCGTTGTGGATTTTCCGCTTCCCGTTGGTCCGGTGAGAAGCACCAACCCTCTTGGATGCGAGATAACTTTCCTGAGCGTCGCCAATTCAATTTTCCCTAAGCCCAAAAGGTCAAGATTCAATAAACTTTCATCAAAGTTAAACAACCGCATTGTCGCGTCCTGTCCATATAGCGTCGGGATCATTTCCACGCGAATATTAAGCCTATGCGTTCCTTGAAAATGCTGGATACTTCCCGACTGCGGCATAGTTGACGCCAGGCTCATCCCCGCCCTCGAAGATAGCTCTCCGAGAATTGTTCTATACCTGTCTTTGCTCAAATTTGCAACCGGGTGCAAGAGCCCATCCACACGCATACGGATCCGAATGTGATCATGCTCGTTTTCGACGTGAATGTCGCTTGCCTGGAGCTTTTCGGCCTGCTCGAGTAGGAAATCAAAAATCCTATCCGCCGAAACTTTCTCGAGATCTCGCGAGACTTTATTATACGTTTCGGTATTTTCTTCGTGGCTAATTTTAATATCGCTATAGACCGGCTCTTTCGGTGGATCATACCGCTTCATGAAATTCTTGTAAGCTGTACCCGAGACCAAAAGGAACATGGTATGGTTGCCTAGGTCCGAATATTCCCGTGCCACTTCATTGATCCTCGACCTTGGCGTCTCGCTCGTCACCAGGAATCTCCAAGGATCCGGTCCCGCACCCTCTTCGAGCGGCACCATCTGGTATTTTTTCATGTCAGAAATAGTGAAAACATCCTTCAGTAGTGGCACAGTCTCCTCGAACTCCCTGGTGTAAATATACGGTAGCCCGATAATTCCAGCTCGCCTCGAAGCAGCTTTTTCCTCGTTGTCGCGCCGTCGTTTCTGTATTTCCTCTTCGTTCATGCCTCCACCTCTCTAATAGTAATACTCTAATCTTAGCACATTTTTCCATATTTTCAAACTTTTTGGGGCAAATTGGGCACATTTTTGTCCAAATCTATTGACAAATTAAACAAAGTGTGATATAATGCCAATAATATATAATGAGGATTGTTTCTCTCTTATCTATTCTACAGTAGTACGCTGTAATAATTTTGATAGCATTTTAATATAAATTGCTCCACCAATATCTCCCAAAGGAGTGTGTACCGCATGAAAGCCGCACCACAAGAACCGCTTTATGTTATTTTTTTGGCTCTATGGCTGGTAATCATCATTACCCGAGAGCTTATCGCAAAGGGTTCGATACCAGACGCCATAGCAGGCGCGATAATCGTGAGTATAATCTACTTTGTCCTTCGCCGATTTCTCGGCGCTCGCGTAGATCGCTACCTGAACCTAACCTCGTCCGTGCTTTTATCAAGCACCATTGTCAGTCTTGTTATTCGGCCAAACGAATTCGGCTTCGCAATCCTAACTGTGGCTGTAGCCGTCTTGATTAAAATAATCGTCAAACTCGTCGCCACAATCTTCCGTCGTCTTCAAGCCAAAACAACCGTCGCTAAAAAGAGCAAAGCAATTTATTTCCAAAACTACCGCCAGCGCTCACGCTAGGCGGTGCTTTTTTGTATGCTGCATTCGGTGGGTCAAAAGTGTGATTTTGACCCGCCTACTAAAGGGCCTAGCGGCAGATAACACCCTTTGGGGTGTTTTTTTGGAGGCTAGATTCGCAAGCCGAAAAGCGTGGTTTTCAAGCTACTACTAAAGGGCCTGCGGCGCTGGCGCGGCGGTTGGTTTTCGTGGGGTGGTTTTGCATTTATTGCGATATGTAGTATTATGATTTATATGAAGCAAAAGGATAAAAGTGCAGGATAAGATTCTAATTAGCAGAGATAGGCCGAAATTAAAGGGCGGCTTGCATATCCACACCAAGATCGACTTTCCTGCCAATGATGGCATGATTCCCGAGGCGGAAGTGGTTGGTGTTTATCGTCAGAAAGGTTACGATTTTCTTGCCATTACTAATCACGAGATTATGTATGACATCCCGCAGGTTTATGAGGATTTTCTATTGATCCCGAGCATGGAGGTTTCTTGTAATTACGTCGGCGACGATCCGATGAAGGGTTCGTATACGCACTTCAATATATTTGGGGATAAGATTTGGGATAATGGTATTATTTATCCGAAGTTCGAATATAGTTCTGTGGAGGACATACAGAGGGTCATCAATTTGCTCAAGTCTCGTGGGTATCTTGTTCAATGGAATCATCCTTTGATTAGCCGTTTTACCGAGGAAGAGTTTTTGTCGCTGAGGGGTTACGACTTTATTGAGATTTATAACCATAAGGATTTTCTCGAGAAGACTGGTATTTTGGCCGCTAACTATATGTATCGTTCGTTGCTCAATCATGGACATAGAATTTTACATACTGCCACTGATGATTTTCATGGCAAGGAAGATCCGGCACTGACTCGGGCCTTTATTAAGTCGTTTGTTATGGTCGAGGCTGATTTGGACCGAGACGATATTTTCACGGCTCTTGGCCGCGGCAGTTTTTATTCCTCGACTGGTCCGCTTATACATGATTATCGGATTGAAAATGGTGTTATAAAAATTGAGACATCTCCCGTGGCTAATATTATTTTCTTGTCTCAAAGGAATGGGTGCAAAAATGTTTTTTCTGTTAATGGCGACCAAATTGAAAAGGCTGAATACGAGATTTCCGGCGAGGAGGATTATGTTCTGACGCAAGTTATTGACGCTCATGGCAATCCTGCTTGGACTCAGCCGATTTTCTTGTACGATGTCTAGCTTGTAGATCGTTTTTGCGCCACGCTACTCCTTGCGAGTATTGACATTACATCTGATTTTTGTTATAATCACTTGAGTATGAAAAGCAATATCAAGACGGTAGTAGCGACTAATCCTTATGGTGAAAAATTCACTGTTTCGGTCGATTCGCTGGAGTTGTCGGCTCATGTGTATGGGGTGGCTATTGATGGCGACAAGGTTTTGATTTCTCCGCAACATGGTGGTTATGATTGGCCTGGGGGAACGATGGAGCTTGGGGAAACGCATATTGAGACCTTGAAGCGTGAATATAAAGAAGAGACTGGGCTTGATGTTGAGCCAACTCGATTGCTTAATGTGTTTTCCGGGTTTTATCATAGCAAGACGAAGAACCATAATCGTCAGTCCATTTTGATTTATTATTTGGTCAAGATAATTGGTGGCGAGATTTCCACTGACGGATTCGACGATGAGGAGAAGGAATATGCTTCTGTTGCGGAGTGGAAGACTTTGGGTGAGATCAAAAAGATGCATCACGCTTGCAGTCTTGATGCCAAAGATCATCTCGTTGCCTGCGTTAAACAAGCTATGGAAGAAGACAAGAAATAATTTCTCGCTTTTTGCTTTTCGCTTTTCGCTAGGGGGTGTTTATGTGGGTTTGGATGGAGATGATCTGGGGAGGGTTGATTATTGATGGTGAAGCTGGTACAATGTTATATAACATGAGACGGAAGCAGAAGCGAAGAGAGATTTTTGAGCGAGTGGAGATTGGGGAGATTGTGCCGACTGGGCAGGGGATCGGAGAGCTCGCGGATGGGCGGAAGGCTTTTGTTTGGGGGGCGTTGCCGGGGGAGACGGTCGAGGCGAGGCTGACGAAGGTTAAGAAGTCGTACGCGGAGGGGGTGGCGAGCGAGATTATTGAGGCAAGCCCCAGGCGGGTGGAGCCGAGGGATGAGTGTTATATGGCGACGAGTCCGTGGCAGATTATGGATTATGATTATGAGCTTGCGGCTAAGGCGGAGATTGTGCGGAAGGCGTTTAGGTTGCAGAATGTTGAGGTTGAAAAACCGGAGGTGGTGACGGATTTTAACGAATGGCATTATAGGAACAAAATGGAGTATTCGTTGTATTGGGATAACGATATTTTTTCGGGGCGGGGCGGGATTAGCTTGGCGCAACACGCGCGTGGGTCGCATAGGAAGGTTCCGATTGGGCAGTCGTCGATTGAGCGGTCGGAGATATTTGCGGAGGCTTCGAGGATTATTGATGAATTGAATGCTAGGGGTGAGGAGGCTAGGAGGTATCAGGCGCTTATTATGCGGTGCAACCAGGGCGGGGAGGTTTCGGGGGGATTGCTGGAAAATGGCAAGCCGCATCCGGTACTGGCGGAGCTTCGGGATACGATTTTGGATAGGGAGTACAGCTATTCGCCTAATGGGTTTTTTCAGATAAATTTGCCGGTTTATGAGATGGCGCTGCTTGCGATTCGGGAGGCTTTGGCGGGTTGGGATGGGAGGATGGTGGATATGTATAGTGGGGTTGGGACGATAGGGCTGTCGGTTGCAAATGGACGGGAAGTTACGTTGGTAGAAAGTAATGCGGCGGCGGCTCGCGAAGCTTCTCGCAATTCGGAGGGGATGGCGAATGCGAGGGTGGTTCTGGCGAAGAGCGAGGAGGCTTTGGAGTATATTACTGGTGATGTTTGCGCGACTCTGGATCCGCCGAGGGCGGGGTTGGATGCTAGGGTTGTTGCGCGGATTTTGGAGGTTTTGCCGCCTAGGGTTGTGTATCTTAGTTGCAATCCGATTACGCAGGCGAGGGATGTGGCGATGCTTTTGAGTGCGTATAAGATTGCTCTCGTGAAGGCTTTTAATTTTTTCCCGAAGACGCCGCATGTGGAGAATTTGGTTGTTTTGGAGAGGGAGTAGATTTCCCCACGAAAACCCCTCGCCGTTGATAGAGCGAGTTATGGGGTTAGCGGCGGGAGAAGATGAGGATGAGGCGGATGACTTCGAGGGCGCTGGAGATGACGCCGGCGACGTAGGTGAGGGCGGCGGCTCTTAGGACGGAGGCGACGCCGGGCAGGTTGGTTGGATCGACGAGGTTTAGTTTTTGGAGCTCGGATTTGGCTGTGGTGCTGGCGTTGAACTCGACGGGGAGGGTGATGAGCTGGAAGAGGAGGCCGAGGCCGACGAGCGCGATTGCTACCCAGATTAGGTTAAGCATGGAGAAAATGAGGCCGACAATGAGGATTCCGTAGGCCAGTTTTGTGCCGACGCTGACGAATGGGAAAATGGCCGCACGGATACGCATGAAGGTGTAAGCCTGTTTGTCTTGTATGGCGTGGCCGACTTCGTGGGCGGCGATGGCGGCAGAGGAGATTGTTTTTTTGTGGTAGACGTCATGGGACAGGAATACGGCTTTTTTGCGGGGGTCGTAATGGTCGCTGAGTTTGCCCTTGGTTTCGGAGATGTCAATATCTTCGAGGCCGTTTTTATCGAGCATTTTTCGGGCTATTTCGTAGCCTGAAAGGCCTTTTTGGTTTTCTTTCTTTTGGAATCTGCCGTATGTTGCCATGACGTAGAGTTGGGCGATGCCCGGGATGGCTAGGGCTGCCAGAAATATATAGATTTCGATTAGTTCCATGTGGATATTGTAGCATAAACTGAGGGGATGTTCAAGTTGTTGGATATATTGCGAAAATAGGGATTGTTGATAAAAAATGTGGAAAATTGGGGTGTTTTCGGTTACTACTGTAAAATTGGACTTTTTGGCTCAAAAGGGGCACGTTTTTGCCCAAAACTATTGACTTTTTACACAAAATGTGATATAATAGGGATGTAAGATCAAAAAAGGTCTTACGGATTAGCAATAAGAACCTAAAATGCAACACGGGCGAGAATTTACATCGTATGTATATGGTCTTGATTGTTAGAAATTTAATATATTTATATTCCAAAAGGAGGGTGTTCTAATGAGCACAAACGTAAGCTATAAAGGCGTAAAGAAATCAGGCAAGCAAAACTTTTTCAATGTCATAGGTATTTTGGCAATATTCGGTATGGTGGTCATGGCGCTTTTGTACACTAGTACGCTAGCGGCGAGCAGAGACTTGGAGGCCGAATTAGAAACGGCGAATAGCAAGATTGCAAGCATGCAAAGCGATGCGGAATTTCTGGATGAATTTCATAGGCTGGCGATTCAGAGACGGGACGAGATGATTGATTTGCTTGAGCAAATCAACGAACTTGGCGAAGGAAATAACGATAAGCTACGCAGTAAGGTAGAGACACTTGAAGAGATGGTTCAGACGCTCGAGGAAATGGGCAAGAGAAAAGACGAAACTATACAAATGTACAGAGATTTTGCCGATGGCATTGGCGAAACCCTAAACTTTTCGGGAAATTGACCCGCAATATTTGGAAATATATTTTAAGAGATGCTCCTAAGGGGGCGTTTTCTTTTTGTTTGGAATGTGATAATATGGGATTATGAGTGAGAGGAGTTTATCGCCAGCAGATTTTGTGCATCTTCATGTGCACACGGAGTATTCGATATTGGATGGGATGAGCAAGGTCGGGGGGTTGGTGGATCTTGTGAAGGAGCTGGGGATGGAGGCGGTGGCGATAACTGACCATGGAACGATGAGCGGGATTGTTGATATGTATAAGACCGCGAAGGAAAAGGGGGTAAAGCCGATTCTCGGGCTGGAGGCGTATGTGGCGGCGCGGAAGATGACCGACAAGGAGCCGGATAAAGATAAAAACAGGTTTCATGTTACGCTACTAGCGATGAATAAAGAGGGGCTTGGGAACTTGATGAAGCTGTCGTCGATGGCGAATATAGAGGGGTTTTATTATAAGCCGAGGATTGATCATGAAAATATGGAGAAGTATAGTGAGGGGATAATTTGTCTGTCGGGGTGTGGGAATGGGGAGATTGCCGAGGCGATTGCTGCGGACGATATGGAGTCGGCTGCTCGGTTGGCGGAGTGGTATAAGAAGGTTTATGGGGATAGGTTTTATTTGGAGATGGTGGACTTTGGGCATAGGAGTGCGCCGGGGTATTGGGATGTGCAGGAGAAGATAAATGAGGGGTTGCAGAAGTTGTCGGAGGAGTATGATTTGCCGATGGTGATTACGTGTGATACGCATTATCTGCGGCCTGAGGATAAAGACGCGCATGAGATTTTGCTTTGTGTGGGAACGGCGGCGCTGCTTAGTGATGAGAAGAGGATGAGCATGAAGGAGTTTAGTCTGCATGTTGTTGATCCGAAGGAGATTATCGAGAGGTGGGGGGATACGCATGCGGAGGCGATTAGGAATACTTCGAGGATTGCGAAACGGTGTGATGTTGAGCTTGAGTTGGGACGAATTTTGATTCCGCATTTTACGACGCCGAAGGCGTATAAGACTGAGGATGATTACTTGAGGCAGTTGGTTTATGAGGGGGCGGTAAGGCGATACCTCGACGAGGGGGCGGCGGGAAAAATTCGTGAAGAAAGCAAAGGCGTGCGGGAGGTGATTACGGAGGGTGAGGACGAGGATTGGACGGAGTATTTTGATATTGGGGTTATGGAGAAATATTTGGGCGAGAGGCTTACGACGAGGATTGAATATGAGCTTGGTGTTATAAAAGGGATGGGATTTCCGGGGTATTTGTTGATTGTTTGGGATTACATAAACTGGGGTAAGTATCGTGGGATTATTTTTGGGCCGGGGCGAGGCTCGGGAGCGGGGTCGATTGTGGCGTATTCGCTTAGGATTGTGGATATTGACCCTATGAAGTATGATTTGCTTTTCGAGAGGTTCCTTAACCCGGATCGTATTTCGATGCCGGATATTGACACGGATATTCAGGATGACCGACGGGATGAGGTGATTGAATATTGTACGAAGAAGTATGGTGCGGATAGGGTGAGTAATATTGTTACGTTTGGTAAGATGATGGGGAAGATGGCGGTGCGGGATGTGGCGAGGGTTCTGAATGTTCCGTATGCGGAGGCGGATAGGATTGCGAAGCTGATTCCTGACCCGATTCAGGGGCGACATACGCCGCTGATGGAGAGTATCGAGAGCGTGCCGGATCTTCGTAAAGAATATGAGAATAATCCGTCGAGTCGGGAGGTTTATGATTTTGCGTCGAAGCTGGAGGGAACGATTCGGTCGCATGGGGTTCATGCTTGTGGGGTGGTGATTGCGCCGGAGGAATTGGTGAAATATTTGCCGCTCGAGATGGCGCAGAAGGGGGTGGTGGCGACGCAGCTCCCTATGGGCGAGATTGAGGATTTGGGGCTGCTGAAAATGGACTTTTTGGGGCTTTCCAACTTGACGATTATCAATAATGCTTTGAAGATTATTAGGAAAGTTTATGAGGTTTCGATAGATTTGGATAAATTGACGCTGGATGATCCTAAGGTCTTTGAGCTTTTCCAAAGGGGTGAGACGACGGGTGTGTTTCAGTTTGAATCGGCGGGGATGAAGCGGTATTTGAAGGATTTGAAGCCGACGCATTTTGAGGATATTATGGCGATGAGTGCGCTTTATCGACCGGGGCCGATGCAGTTTATTGATTCGTTTATTAAAAGGAAGCATGGGAAAGAGGAGATTAAATATCTTCATCCGGGGCTGGAG
>WRLZ01000023.1 GCA_009777365.1 Candidatus Saccharimonadota bacterium
AACCAAGAAAATCGCCAAAACCTATTGATAATCCGACGAAGCGAATGATGAAAATGTTTTACATTTTCATCTGAGCAAGGAGAGATTAAGAACACTTTCCGTAAGGAAAGGGTTGACTTTTCACCCAAAGTATGCTATAATGAAAGTATAATGGGGAGTATTGCTTCTTGCAGTCCTCCCATTAGCATATTTCATAAACAAAGAAAGGTGTTGGCTTTAATGTCAAAGAGCAAAAACACTACCAAGAAAGAACACCGCAGAGGACACTACAAGGCCGCCCAGCAACGAAAGACGAACACGAAAAAGACCCAAGAATGGAGCGGAGATGCAAATTTGGCACGTACGTATGCCGCCGATGCCGCTCGACTCGGCCTAGCCGCCAACGCGATCCCCGAGCACCTAAAGCCACATGCGAAAGATCTGCTGAAGTTCTTTGGACAACAGACCTCCCCCGAATCAGGTAGCGCCCGCAAGCACGTTATATACAATGGCTGGATATACGAATTAAAAGACCATTCGACCTGCACCGGCGTGTCGAGAGTGCCAAAACCATTGAAAGAGAAGTACCAAGGAGCAACAGACAAAACAGCCATCCTAAAGATACTCCAAAGCATAGCAAACGAAGCCTAGCCCAACACCTATACCACCGCCCTCTTAGGGCGGTTTTTTTCCACCAACAACCCTTCTCCCCCAACAACTCCCACCAACAACCCTTCTCCCCCAACAACTCCCACCAACAACCCTTCTCCCCCAACAACCCCACACCTAGCGCAACCCCAGACAACACCACCCACACTAGCTCCAGCCAACACCCTAGAATCTCCAGTAGCTAGAGAGAAAAACAAAAACCAAACGATCTGCCATATGATAAATATTGCATTTTAGAATGGTCTATGCTACAATATAACCAATGCGAAACGCCGCAGACTCAGGAGGAATGAATTAGAATTCACTCCAACCAAGCAGTCTGTAGCGATAAAATTCGGCTAAATGAAAGGATAATTAAGAAATGCCAGAACCAAAAAAGCAAAGTAGTCCACGAAAAACTGGACTACGTAGGAGTCATCTCAGATTGACCCTAGCTCGCTCAGTCAACAAAAAGTCGCCCGTGAAAGCCTTCGAGACCAAGAAGCAAACACCACGCGTACGCAACACCGACAAAGCAAAAGCAGTGTCAAAGAAATCGAAAAAATCTTAGCTCATTAAATTAGGAGGTTGAAACTTATGGACAAGAAAGAAAACAACAAAGCCAAAAAGCGCGTAGCACCAAACCGCCACCTAGCGCGGGTCATAGTACTCCAAACGCTTTACGAATACGAAGTCAGAGACGCCATCAAGGATAAAAGCTTTGACCTGGACAAAGTAGCCGAACGCAACGGCAATTCCTACGACGGACTCCTCGGAGACTGGCAGTTTATGTACGACCTGCTCCACGGAACCTTTGACAACCGCGACAAAATCGACGCCATGCTCACCCCAGTCGCCCCAGAATGGCCGATCGACCAGCTCGCACCCCTAGATCGCAACATCCTTCGCATGACAGTCTACCAGATGGCAAATATGCGAAAAGAAGTCCCAGTCAGCGTTGCCATCAACGAAGCCGTCGAGCTAGCCCACTGTTTCGGTGGCGACAACTCCAGCAAATTCGTGAACGGCGTCCTAGGAACCATCTACCGCGAAACCATCGAACCGGAAATGATTAAAAATGGCGAACCCATCAACGACCGTAGCCAGAAGAATGGAAAGGATCCAAACAATGTCAGAAGAAAAGAAGGGGAAGCCAAAGCCCCAGACAAAACCCCAGACACGTCAACTGCCTAAAGAATCAGACCCCGACAACTGGGAAAACGCCAAGCGTATCCACCAGCAAGTTCTAACATCAGAACGCCGTCCCACCAAGTTCGAGAAAGTCAAAAAACTCTTCACTCGCCGCTCCCATATCAGCGAAATCACCCGCGAGCCAACCGCTGGCGGCATGATTTTCCGCGTCAGCGCCGACAAACAAGACATTGACGTCCTCCTGATCCAAGACGCCAAAAAGCGCTGGACCATCCCCAAAGGCCACGTCGAACCAGGCGAAACCCCCAAACAAACCGCCCTCCGCGAAATCAGCGAAGAAGTCGGCCTCAAAAAGCTCGACATTCTCGGCTGGCTCGGCAAAGTCGAGTTCCAATACCGCCGCGAAAACCGCCTAGTCCTCATGAGCATGCACATCTACCTAGTCCGCCATAATGAATACAACGAAAAAGTCAAACCCGAAGCCTGGATCAAAAAGGCCGAATGGTTCCCCTTCGCCGAAGCCGTTGATAAAATCGAATACGACGACATCGCCAAAATGATGCTACTAGGACGCAACAAGCTCCGCACCGGAGATTATGAACAATGACAACCAAAGACCAAATAGACAAATACCAAGATTTCGCCCGTACTCGCCTAGGCTTCAAGTTTAAGGACCCAGGCCTCCTCATCACCGCCCTAACCCACCGCAGCTTCACCAACGAACACCCCAAGGCCACCAGCGACAACGAACGCCTCGAGTTCCTCGGCGACGCCATCCTCGAGTTCGTCGTAACAGATTATCTCTATAAGAACTACAGCAAAAACGAAGGCGTCCTCACCAAATGGCGCGCCGCTCTCGTCAAGACCGAAACCAACGCCGAAAGCGGCTTTGATCTCGGCCTAGACGAGCTAATCCGCGTCAGCCGCGGCGAAAAACACGCCGGCAAACCCGCCGCCACAGCCATCATCGCTGACGCTTTCGAGGCCCTCATCGGCGCAATCTACATCGACCAAGGCCTACCCACCACCGAAAAATTCATCACCACAATCATCAAACCAAAACTCGAAGTAGTCCTCGAAGCTGGCTCATGGCGCGACCCCAAATCCTTCCTCCAAGAAATCTCCCAACACGAAGTCGCCGAAACCCCCCGCTACAAACTCATCAGCTCCGAAGGCCCCGATCATGAACGCACCTTCACCATGGCCGTCTTCATTGGCGATAAACAAATGGGCGCTGGCACCGGCTCCAGCAAACAAACCGCCGAAACCATCGCCGCCGAGCAAGCCATCGAAGAATACCGCCGCCTCGGCACCGTCTCCGGCAACCGCTACATCGGCACTAGCAAAAAGAAGTAAACAGTGGTAAAATAAAATAGCTAGCGTAGCGCCGCAGGCTCTTTAGTAGCAAGCGTGAATCCACTTCACGCGCAGCGAATGCAGCATACAAACTAGGGGAGATAGATATGAAACTAAGTGAAGAACTAATTTGGCGAGGAATGGTAGCAGAACACACCTTCAAGGACTCATCCGAACTCGACGCCAAGAAACGCAAATTTTACTGGGGAGTTGACCCAAGCGCCGACTCAATGACCATCGGAAACCTAGCCGCAATGATGCAAGCCAAGGTTTTCATCCGACACGGCTATACCCCATATCTCCTAGCTGGCGGCGCCACCGGCCAAATCGGCGACCCCAAAGACAACGGCGAGCGCGACCTCAAAACCCTAGACGAAATCCAAAAAAACGTCGAGGGCATCAAAGGCCAATTCAACCGCATCTGTGGCGACAGTTTTGAAATCGTCAATAACGCCGACTGGTTCGCCAGTATCAATTACATCGAATTTCTCCGCGAAGTCGGCAAGCATTTCTCAATGACCCAACTCCTCGATCGGGAGTTCGTCAAGAACCGCATCGGCGAAGGCGGCAGTGGCATCTCCTACGCAGAATTTTCCTACACCCTCATCCAAGGCTACGACTTCCTCCACCTCTACCGAACCCACGGCGTAGACCTCCAACTCTGCGGCGCCGACCAATTCGGCAACAGCGTCTCCGGCATGCACCTCATCAAGCGCCTCGAAGGCGCCGAGGCCGACGTCTGGAGCATGCCGCTCATCATCGACCCAGTATCTGGCCGCAAATTCGGCAAGTCCGAAGGCAACGCCATCTGGCTCGCTCGAGAGCGCACCAACATTTTCGACTTCTACCAATTCTGGCTGAACCAACCCGACCAAGCCGTCCACAGCCTCCTCAAAACCTACACCATCCTGACCAAACCCGAAGTCGACGAAATCATGAAAAATCACGAGAAAAACCCAAGCCACCGCATCGCCCAAAAAGCTCTAGCCTTTGGCGTAACCACCGTCGTCCACGGCGAAAAGAACGCCCTAGCCGCCCAGCGCGCCACGGAAATTTTGTTCCAAGGCAAGGCTGGCCCAAGCGAAAAACGCGATGACCTAGCCCTCCTCTCCGAAATTCTACCCAGCCACTCCCCAAAAAAGAACGAGCTCCTAGTCGACGCCATAGCAAATAGCCAAATGACTTCCAGCAAAAGCGAAGCCCGACGCCTCATTAAAGGCGGCGGAGTAGCCCTAAATGGCGAAAAAATCACCGACGAAAACGCCAAAACCGAACCAGGAATCCTAAAGCTCGGCAAAAACAAGTTCCTCATCATCAAGTAATGACCAAAATCGTAGTCCTGCTTCACGACATCCGCTCGACCTTCAACGTCGGCTCGATTCTTCGCACCTCCGACGGCCTCGGCGTCAATAAACTCATCTTCTCCGGGATCACCCCATACCCAGAGATCAAGAACGACCCTCGCCTCCCCCACGAACGCGACAAAATCACCTCCCAAATCGCCAAAACCGCCCTCGGCGCCGAAACCTCCCTACCCATTGAAGTATCAAGCGACATAAAATCCACCATTTCAAGGCTAAAAGCCAGCGGCTACAAAATCCTCGCCCTCGAACAATCCAAGGACAGCATAAAGCTCCAAAACTATCACCAGTCCCTGCCAAACCCTGGCAATATCGCCCTACTCCTCGGCGAAGAAGTCCACGGCATCCATCCCCACCTCCTCGAACTAACCGACGCCCGCCTAGAAATCCCCATGCTCGGCGCCAAAGAAAGCTTCAACGTCTCCGTCGCCTACGCCATCACCCTCTGGGAACTCCGCCGCCAAGACCTAAACTAACTCTCAAAACAACCAATCATTCGAATCCTCCTGACGCTCAGGCGCGTACGCTGATTCGTTCCAGTCTGGCTCTTCATGGTTCCTTCCATAGCAACCAATCAGGGCGGTAGCGCCGCAGGCTCTTTAGTAGCGCAGCGCGGGTTCCCCGCGCTAGCGAATGCAGCCTTCAGACTATTGTTTTCGTGGACCCCCACGGCTAAAGCCGTGGCCCCCTGCGGCGCATGCGTGGGGAGGTAAGAGTATCATGTTATAATATAAAGAGCTATGTCAAAAAAGCAGCTAATATTCATAGACGATTCCGGCGATCCAGGGTTTAAGTTCAATAGAAACTCTGGCAAACATTTCGTGGTTTGCTGTATTATTTTCAATAATTCTCATAATGCTGAATTTGCTGGCGCAGGGATAAAGGTATTGAAAGACAAGTTGGGTTGGAAACAAGAACGAGAGTTTAAGTTTAACAGAGCATCTCCGGAACAAAAGAAAGCCTTTTTTGAGAATATTAAACTTTATGATTTCAAAGTTCGAGCTGTCATAATAGACAAAACGAAAATCAAGGAGCCGCTACTCAAAAAGAGCGATTCGTTCTATCGCTTTGCCATAAAAGAGGTGCTTGCCCGACATAACGACATGAGAGAAGCTAAAATTTACTTAGACGGCAGTTCTGGTAAAAATTATCGCAAACAGTCCGCATCATATCTTCGTAAGGAGCTGAATAAGACCATTAGAAGAATGGCGGAATTTAGAACAGTCAGTTCAAGGAGCGACACTCTAATTCAACTAGCTGATATGATAGCCGGAGCTATACGCAGGAAGTATGACAAGACTAAGAGCGACAAAGTGAATTGCCTGCGTTATATTAGTGATAAAATCGAAGATATTTGGGAATATCCAGCTTAACCTATATCACGAAAAAAGCCCGCCAGGGCTTGTCTCTTGGTCGATTCGTTTTCTATCCGAGAGCTTGTTCGGAAAGCACACACAAGGTGTCAATTCGACAAACGAACCATTTGTAACTACATTATATCACACAAAAAGACTAAGTTCAAGGTTTTTGTCCTCAATATTCTGCTTATTGAAAAACAGCCGACCCTCCCTTACTCTATCTAATACAATACATCTTCTCTATCCTCTGGGTGGTCGGGGGCATGGATACAATCTATAACAAATAACTCTCCGTGGTTTGAGCGCGGTGCACAATCTGGCAATCTCGTTAATGCTGGCATTGAATCTATAAATAGTACCGCGAGCGGAGGAGCTAGCGTCACCGGTTTTCGTGGGGAGGTAAATGAATTAGTGAATGCTATTGGCACTTTGCCAACAATCCCCAATATGTGGACACGAAAGGAGTATTTCTGTCTAAATCTCAAACCCGAAAAGGCTACCTTCGCCTTCGATACTCTCGAAAATCATCTTGCCGCCGCTTTCTTCAACGGTTTTCTTCACGACATACAGCCCTATGCCCGTACCATCGGGGCGGACAGCACCGGAGTTACTCGCGCGAAACATTTTGCCGAATAGCTTTGGCTGGTCGGCTTTCGGCACGCCAATACCATCGTCCTTAACTAAGAAAACAACATGCCCGTCTGTTTTGTGAAGAGAGACCTCAACCTTGGACTTGCCGTAATAAATGGCATTGTCTATGATGTTCACTATCGCTTGCTTGATGCGTGCTATATCGCCGTTCATCCAAATATTCCGCTTATCGCGGTTGTAGGCAAGTTCCATGCCTTTTTGCTTGGTCTTTTCCGTAAGGAGATTGACAACTTCGTCAACAATAGCTGACAAATCAAAGTCGGTTTTGTTAAGAACAAAATTGCCGGAGTCAATGTTGGAAGCGTCCATAACGCTTGAAATCACTTGATTCATTGCTTGACCGGATTGGGCGGCCATCTCCAGCATTTTACGCTGTTCCTTGCTTATTTTGCCAAATTCGCCGGACAGCATCATATCGACAATGCCAATCATGCCGGTTAGCGGGGTACGCAGGTTGTGTGATGAGATAGTCATTGCTTCGCTTCGGCGCATATCGGCTTCTTGTAGCTCCTTATTACTTTCCTGTAATTTCTTGGTTTTTCGGGCTACATCGGCCTTTAGTCTGTCGTTATAACCCATTAACTGTTTGTGAAACGCTACTGATTGAACAGATGACGAAATAATGGCGGCAACCCTATCTAATGTCTCCCCATAGTGGCGCTCGAAACGGCGTTTTCGCGGGCTTAACACAATCACGCCGTTAGCCTTGCCGTCTATTGCCCCGACAATCGGGGTTACAACTTCAATGTCATGGGCTTTTAGTGTGGTTAGGTCTATGTGGTTCTTAACTTCATTACAATATATAGAGCGGGGTTTATTGCCGGTGGTTAAGCGCAGTAAGGTTTTTTCTAGCGCGCTGTCCTTTAGGTGAGCCGCCGTGTCGTGTCCGAAAACGATTACATCCACTTGATCTACGCCGAAAAGCTCCTTCAAGGTATGACGAACGGCTTTGAGAAAATCTGCCGGATCGTGTTTGCTGGCGATAATCTGTGAAATGCGACTTAAGACCTCGTTTTCGTTGTAGCCATCAAAGTCAAGATTTTTGATAATGACTTTACCGAAAGCGCGCAAAATATATATCCAAATGAGTGAAATAAGCAGAACCGTTACGCCTACAACATAATGATTCCAGTTCACATCATAACCCGGACCGATTATCCGAGCCATTATTGTCAGGGCAAGCAAACAACCGGCGATAATCAGTGTTCCGATAATACAGTAAATGAAACCCCTTGCAAAAGTTTTGAGGGCAGAAAAATGTTCATTGGTGGTGGCTAGTCGATAGGCTATAGGTAAAAACACGGCAGCGCCAATAGGGCCAACCCAAATTAAATTGTAATTACCGAGGAGCGGCAAAAGCAAATTGAATATCGCTCCAATTGTTCCACCTACCACAGCCAAACAAACAGTAATTTTAAGATCAAGCTGTTGCTTTCTTTGCAGTTTTTTGGAAAGAGAGTTCTTGAGAAGCAGCGCGGCGCCAAAAGAAAAACTAATTATAAAGACTAAACAATACGCAACATAATTCGCAAAATTAAACGCAACCCGCCGATCATATATAGAAACAATATCAATATTTGCAATAATAGTGTTTGGCTGAATAGTTAGAAGTATTGCAAATAAGACCAACATGAATAACAATGCTATTTTCAGAAATTTTAGGCGTTTTACTTGGCTGTATGAATCTGCAAAAATTATAATAAATATCGGAATCGATATTGCAATAACATAAAAAATATTCGCGAGCACAAGTGAATTTTGCTGATTTGTATTGAGCAAAAAGAGAATAACAACCAAAATCCATAACGCTTCACAGACAGTTGTAAGCCCCAATGTTTTTGCGTGCTTATTATTTCTCGTAAATAGCCCGACAGCCGAAATAGTTAATAGGCCCAACATAACTAACAAAAAATATGTAAACCATTGAATTTCCATATTTTTAGTATAACACGAAAAGAAAAAACGGCAACATCACAAGTTTGCCGTTTTTTAGATTCCCCCCTATTTTTCAACCTTAAAGACTGTCCCGTAGTTTCCGCACTTGAACACGGTGACTTTTGTCTCTCCCAAGTCTGCTTTTTGCAAAAGGGAAAAAACCTCGTCAACGCTCCGATAACGGAAACCAAGACCTGCGCCGTACGATATGCTTTTCAGATGCAACAACAACTCGAGCGTATTGCTCATAACTTCGTCATCATTGTGCGTAACATCAAACAGCATATATCCGCCGGGCTTCAATCTTTTCCACTTTGACCGCTGGAATTCGATAAAACTTTCGTCAGACATATAATGTCCGTCGAAGCCTATTGTCGAAATACCGTCAGCAGGAAATTCCACGCAGGCGTTATCCGCAAAAACACCGGTTGCATAGGTTCTTGCCAAGTCTGTCAAACCAAGTTGCTCTAACTGTTTTTCGGCAATACTTATAGCCCGACCGCTTACATCAATTAGGGCAAGACTTGACGTGGGGTTTCGCGTATTGCATAAAGCCATAATCAGACCCCATCCGACGCTTGAACCAATGGCGACAAAATGACCACCGCTCGACAGAGTTTCCTTCGCTTGTTCCATTTCTATGTCTGAGCGGGTGAGGTGATAGATTGCCGTTGGAATGACCGAGTTCATTACAACCAAGTCTTCGCAAACAGGTTGCCCATTTATCGTCATTTCAAACGGCATCGACTCTCTGCCGGACCCAAACATAATGCAGAACTCATCCCATACGTCAGAAAGCAAAACTTTCGCTTGAGGGATTTCCTTGAGAACTACACCAACGGCAACCATAGGATTTTCCGGCATCGCCATTTGTGCAGAAAACGCCTTGCGGAAAAGCGATTCCATCCGCTTGCCATCTTCGGAGTACCGCCTTTCCAGATATTCGCTTCTTTCGATTGTAACTATAGGTGTGGTATTTAGGCTTTGCCTTCCATAGTTCGGCTGCTGCCTTGCACAACAGCTGTCCGTCCTTTCTCGCGTAACTTGCGTTTTTGGCTGTTCCGCCGCTAACACATTTGATCCACTGGTTTTCAACATAATTAGCACCTCTTTCTCATATTTGAGGCCGAGCCTACTTTGGCGTGAAAAATAGAGGGTTGTAAAGGTGCTAATACGCGACCCACAACCTTATTTTCATCAAAATAAGCTGTGAGCCTGTTTACATGATATATTTTAACACATTTTAATCGAATTTGCAAGCATTATGTAGTGTTTTGGGCTGTTTTGTGTAATTTTGAGCTGTTATTACCCATCTCTGACCAACTCACAAAATGACATCACCCTCGGCAATTACGGTCTCGGTTCATCTGGGATTCTGTCTAATTCAAACTGGGGCATCTATGCTTCAAAACTCGGTCTCGGACAAGCCATCTTCGAATCCTCTGGGTGGTCGGGGGCGCACGCCAATTCGTTCAATGGCACCACCGTTCGTTGGTTCGGCCGTGGCGGCGGCTCGGTCAATGCCGCTAGTGCTGGAGTCGAGTCCCTCAATGTCACTAGTGGCGGCACTAGTACGGCGTACGGTTTTCGTGGGGAGGAGCCCAAAACAAACACTCCTATCAGACTAGTGGCCGTGAAAGTCTGATAGGAGTGTTTCGTTTGAGCTAACTCTAGAGAGATCAACTACCCTCTCCTACCTCTACCACCCCCACCCCTCCTCATCCCCGGAAACTTCTTCTTCGGCGCATTCTTCCCAAGCGCAAAAATCTCAACAATCTCCGTCTCCTCCGCGAGCAACGGATCAATCTGCTTCGGCAACTTCACATTCACCTTCCCATCAGTAATATAAAGCCCATACCGCCCCTTCATAATCTCCAGCCCATCCGCCAGCTTCCGCACATGCTTCTCTTTCTCCGCCTTCACCTTCTCGTTGTACTTTTCAAGCGCCTCCTCAAGAGTAATCGTCCTTG
>WRLZ01000024.1 GCA_009777365.1 Candidatus Saccharimonadota bacterium
ATTTTTACCAACATTTCCAGGGCAATCCAAAACACCCGTTCATCGAGGTGGATTGCTCATGGCAAACATGTTGTAAAAATTACAACAATTCGTCAGCGGCAGTGCGAAAGATGGGGCAAAGCTTTGGTTAACTTACACAACCTAAAACTGCTCCAAATACCCACTCTCAAAAGTCGAACTCACCACCCGCCTAGCCTCAAAATCACGACGAGCAAATTCCAACAGCTTCAACACCAGATCCACATTATTAATCCCACTCTTCGCAAAATTATGTGCATACAGCCCACCCGGCATCGGGTTCACCTCATTGAAATAAATCAATCCCCCCTTGCTATC
Source organism: Candidatus Saccharimonadota bacterium (assembly GCA_009777365.1). GTDB lineage: Bacteria > Patescibacteriota > Saccharimonadia > Saccharimonadales > Saccharimonadaceae > WRLZ01. The sequence continues at coordinate 337 of WRLZ01000024.1, forward strand.
AATCAACAAATCCACCCTCGCAATCCCCTGGCACCCAATCGCCTCATACACCCGCCGAGCAATCTCCTCCGAACGTTGGTAAAGCTTCCCAGGCAACTTCGCCGGCACCTCGCTATACCCCTGCGACCCGCCAGCACCTTTTCCGCCACCCCTCTTGGAAGACTTCCCGCCCTTCATATACTTCGTCTCGAAATCAAAAAAATCCTCCGCCTTCGTCAACGGCTTCTCCACGTTCGCCAGCATCAAGTCATCCCCCTGCCCAATTATCGGCACCGTCACCTCAATCAAATTCTGCACCGCCTCTTCCACAATAACCCTATCATCATAATACGCCGCCACATCAATCGCATTACCAAGATCCTCCCGCTTATCCACCCGCGTAATCCCAATGCTTGACCCTAGATGCGCCGGCTTTACAAAAAGCGGCAATTCCAGCTTCTCCAAGATTTCCTCAATCACCACCTCCGGCTCACCTCGAAATCGAGAAGAAGTATAATGCAAAAACTTCGACGTCGGAATATTATTCGCCACCGCCACTTCCTTTGCCAAAATCTTATTCATCGCCACCGCGCTCGCTTCCATCCTACATCCCACAAACGGCACATCCGCCATTTGCAACAGCCCCATCAAGCTTCCGTCCTCCCCGTTCGTCCCGTGCATCACAGGAAACACCATATCAATCTTCACCACACGCGGCTTAGCCAACGCCCCCTTAGCCGAAAATACTATCTTTAGCCCATCATTAATATCAACCGCCACCGGCTTATTCTTCTCGAGGAGCCGCGAGAAATTCGCCAATCTATAATTTTCAATAATCCCAAACTCCTCCCCAGCCCGCCATACACCTTTCTTGTCAATATAAATCGGCAAAACTTCCTTGCCCGCCACCTTGAGCGGCTTCACCACATTTGCAATCGCCGAAACAATCGAAATATCATGCTCCGTACTCCGCCCCCCAAAGATCACTCCAATCCGCTCACTCATAACTCCTCCTCGCTATCTACATTCTATCATACAATTCCACAACTCGTAACCTAACCTCCTGATACCTCACCCTCGCCTCACGATTCCTAAAAAACCTCTCAATATTATCAATCACATCCTTCTCCGTAAATGTCGGCCGCTCCCCCACATTTCCCCATACATAATACGGCTTCACATCAAAATCCGAATGCTCCCGCCAATCGCTACTGAAATTATACGTCGCCATGTTCACAGGATCATTTTCCGCCGTCAAGAGTATCCCTTGCTTATTATAAACCGCCTCGCTCCTCCCGTCCTCGCTCAAGAACTTTATATTATATTCCCCATCCTCCCCAAACATATGATACGCCGAAGAAAACGGCGTCGATATTCTCCACCGCACCTCACTCCTCCCCGCAAGAAGATCCTCCAAAGTCTCCGGCGCATAATTCAAATAATTCCGTAACAAATGCTGCTCAAGCGTCAACGGCCCTCCCTGCAACCTTATAAATCTTAAAACTTCATCATAAACCCACCCCCGCTCTCGCAACGTCCTATCCTGAAAAAACTCCGGCTCGTTTTTGATCCTATGGATCAGCGTATCGAAATTCGGCACATTTGCCACCGAAAAATGCCCCAGCTCCGCCACCCTCGCCTCATAAGCCTCAATCCCCGCTGGCCTCTCCAACGCCGCATTCGCTCCAATATAAACCCCATGTGCAACGATAATCACGATAATCGGCAACCCATAAAGAACCCGCAGAAAATGCCTAAACACTATCATCTTCTTCGACTTATATTTCATCATCATACTACACGTGAACATAAGCACCGCTATAATCAACATCGCCAACACCCCCGTCAGCAACCATCTCTCTCTCGCCCAAATCGCAAACTCATACCAATCGCTAAGCCACGGCCCAAACATCCGTATCGCCCAAAACCCACTCACATAATCATCGGAAGCAAGCGACTCAACCGCCAAAATCCCAAGTATAATTAGCCACGTAAGCATCACCAAAATCGGCACAATCCTCTGCATCACATATCTATACAACCCATGCGCCACAAATTTCGTGAACGTACCAAGAAACCTCGTGATAAACCTAAGCCGCTTCCGTTGCTTCGGAGTATCAGCAAAAACTTCAATCAGCCTTTCTTCTTGTTCCATAATTATTCTTCGTTCACACTAGTTTTATTAACACCAAACGCCTCAATTTGCCTCTCGCCCCCAGCCACCGAAACAATATCTTTGTCAATTTTCTCAAGTTCCTTATGCGTGCTATTATACGCATTCACAGTCGTATCAAGCGACTTCCCAAGCTTCATCAAATATTCCTCAAACTTCGCGATATGCCCACCCAGCTTCGCAACCTTCCCCTGAATCTCCCGCGCATCCTTCTCGATTCGTAGCGACCTGAGCCCCTGCAAAACCGTTTGCAAATATGCCATGAAACTTGTCGGCGAAACAATTATCACCTTCCTATCCCGAAACGCATACTCGATCAAATCCCGGCCCGAAGCTCCCGCCCCAACTCCCGCAATCAGCAGGTCATAATAAAGCGCCTCACTCGGAATAAACATAAAAGCAAAATCCATCGTATTCTCATTCGGCCTAATATATTTCGCCGTCTCATCAATCCGACTCTTGAGGTCATTCTTCACTACTTTCATCAGCTCATCCCGCCTCGCCTTATCACCCTCATTCACCATCCTATTATAATTTTCCAAACTAAATTTGCTATCAATCGGCAAAATCTTCCCCTTATCAAGGAAAATCACCGCATCCACCAAGTCGCCATTCCTAAACTTATACTGCATCTGATACTGACTTGTCGCCAGAACATTTTGCAACACACTCTCGAGATAAAACTCGCCAAACACCCCCCGCTGCTTCGGATTCTGCAACACATTCTGCAAAGTCTTCAACTCATCCGCCACGCTCACCACACGCTTATTCGTCTCCTCGAACTTAGCCAACCGCGCCGAAACGTCCGAAACAATCCTCCCGCTCTCCGCAAACTGCTTCTCCAAGCTCGTCGCCGTCTTCTCGCTCATCTGCGTCATCCTATCCCCAAAGCTCTCATTCAGCTCCGCCACCGTCCGAGAAAGCTCCGTAATATCCTGCTTCAGCATCGACGCCACCGCCCCATCCGACCCACCCCGAAGCTTCCTCGACCTAGAAATCATAATCACAATAACCACCGCCATAACCGCCACCACCCCCACCAGCCCCCAAACCAACCAATCTACCATAAACCTACAACCTCCTTATTTTTGTAATTTGAAACCCTACTCTGGGTAATTCTGGAAATATTTTGATGAAGCCCTAGGAAAAGCCGCGGAGCGTAAGGGAGGGTGTATTCATTATACCCCGACCGCGCACCGCAAGGCTTTGACAACGGGCTTCGCAAAATAGGCCAGAATTACAAGGCGGCCTCAACAGCAGCCCACCCCGCCTCCTCATTACTCTCCGGCACAAAAATCGCAACCTGCTGCCCAACATTAATCCTAAAATACGTCACACTCGCCAAAAGTATCATATACTCCTTGCCGCTCGCCTCCACGAAGTACTTGCCATCATGATACACGAGCGTCCCGATCAACTGCTTACGTGGCACTGGTCCAATCTGCTTATAGAGCATCTTGCCATTTTCATCAATCGTCAGCTTCATAATATCGCCCTCAACCAACTTCGACTTGCTCGCATAGTTGGCTGGAACCGGATAGACTTTCCCGTCATCCTGTCCAATCATCTGCTGCCCATCAAAAAACCCTTCAATAACTTTCCCATCAATCGGCTCGCTACTTTTGTGCGCTTTGTTTTCCGCAATTACCAAGCCGCCCTCCCCAAGGACGCTCATGAGCATTTCCCGCGCCGCCGCCAAATTAGTCTCAGCGTCTTGGAGCAAACTCCTAAGTCTCTTTATTTGCTTATCTGGTAATTCTGCCATGATCTACCTCTTTTTCTTTCCTTTATTTTGGCATCTCGCTATGCCAACTCCCCCTTTTCTCCCCTCCATTATAGCTTGCAATACTCCCAAAGTCAAGCCTTTTCGCCCTTTTTCTCCATTTTTCCCCAATTTCCCTTGACTTTCTTGACAAAGTGTGCTATAATGTGCATAATGAGAGGAATGTTCCTCTGATACATCTAAAACAAGCCCAGAAAAGAGCCCCGATTATCGAAGCTCTTCTCCTTCTTATAACAATTCCGTGGGTTATCTGGTTGCTCGGATTATAGCAATTCGACAGTAGCACCAGCTTCCTCAAGAGTCTTCTTGAGAGCTTCTGCCTCGTCTTTTGCCACTTTTTCTTTAACCATGGCTGGAGCGCCATCAACGATAGCCTTAGCTTCGCCAAGCCCCAAACCTGTAGCCTCTTTAACAGCCTTAATGACCGCAATCTTCTGTGCGCCAGCATCTTTAAGCTGAACGTTATACTCGCTCTTGGCTTCCTCTGCTGCTGCGCCCGCTACTGCTGGACCAGCCGCTACTGCAACCGCTGCCGCAGCTGGCTCAATACCATACTCATCCTTCAAAATGTTCTTCAATTCGTTGACTTCCAATACTGTCAACTTGACCATCTCTTCGGCCAATTTCTTTACATCTGCCATATTTTCAATCCTTTCAAATTTATCTAAACCACTCCGTCATGTCGGACTTGCTCCGACAACCCATGTTATTTGATCACAAAAACTACTGTGCCTTTGCCTCAACACCATCCAGTAGACCATGCAAATTGCCCGAAAGCGCATTTGTAGTGTCATGTACCGGTGATAGAAGTTGAGCAACCACCTCAGCAATAAGCTGATTCTTACTTGGAAGCTTCGCCAGAGCCTTTACTTCGCTCTCTGCTAGCAACGCGCCTTCGCCAGAAAACGCACCCCTAATTCCCAAAGCCTCATGGTCTGCCGCAAACTTATCCAAAACCTGCGCCGGTGCAACTTCATCACTATCACTAGTAGCATAAAGCAATTGCCCCTTCAAGGCGCTCGTTTCCAAGTTTTTATAAGTATCAAGATCCTGCAAAGCCACTTTTACCAAGCGGTTCTTCACAACATTGATGCTTACCCCAGCTTCCCTCGCCAAAAGACGCAGCGCCTGAACATCAGCGACACTAAGCCCCTGATACTCCGCAAACACCGTCATCTTGGCATTTTCCAAGTTTTCCTTCATTTTTGCAACCAAAGTCTCTTTTTTATCACGACTAATCGCCATATCTTATCTCCTCGGTTACTATTTTATCAAATTCTCCGCCCATCCCAGCAAAACTCGCCAAAACGCACGGAACTTACCCACGAATTGTTAAACACCTCACCATCCTCGACTTACTCTAGTTTTCTAGGTAGCAAATTAAGCATTCTCGGGCCGTTACCGACCCAATTACGCAGCCACTGTCTTTGAGAACTGTGATACCCCTATTTTAGCACACTTTCCCCCAAAATGCAAGCTTTTAGCCAAAATCCCTTGACTTTATCCACGATGTGTTATATAATCAAACCCACAAAGATCGCCCATCGCACCTTTATATAACTAGCGTAAAATATTCCCGCGAAAACCGGTGCGCCGAGCCATCGAACCAAAGGAGGTGAAACCAATGACAAACTCGCCGAGCAACAACCTCCCGAAAGATAATCCGAACAACCCAAAAGGCACAGAAGCCACGTCAATCCACCCCATTTGCCCGCATTGCGGACGAAGACACGACAACGACCCCGACGGCGGCTATTTCGACACCGACAACCCCGGCTACACTCCACCAAAGAACTAATCACCCCTGCACGCAGGTTCAATATATACGCAAGATACACCTCCTGACCAGCTCAGGAGGTTTTTACTCGTCTCCCACAAACAATCATCCGAATCCTCTGGGTGGTCGGGGAGTACGCAAGATTCTTTTCGTGACATTAATTTGTGGGCTATCCGAGGAGGGGGTTTATTCACTCCTACTGGGGCGGGCGTTACAGCTGTCGGTAGTTGGCACGGCGGTGTTGCTGCTTATAGTTTTCGTGGGAAGAAATATTTTACTTATCGATAATCTTATCCGCCAACCCGTACCCGACCGCCTCACCAGCACTCATCCAATAATCCCGCTCCATATCCTTCGCAACCTGCCTCAGTTCCTGCCCAGTATTCTTCGCCAATTGCTCATTGAGCAACTTCTTTAGCTCCTTAGCCTCTTTCAGCGCAATCTCCTGATCTGTAACTTTCCCCCTCGTCCCACTCGAAGGCTGGTGGATCATCACCCTCGCATTCGGAAGCAGAAACCTCTTTCCCTTAGCCCCCGACGATAGCAAAAACGCCCCCATGCTCGCCTGTAGCCCAATCCCAATCGTCTGCACATCTGGCTTAATGTATTGCATAGTATCAAAAATCGCCAACCCCGAATAAACCTCCCCACCCGGACTGTTTATGTAAAGCTTAATATCTGCGTTAACATCATCATTCGCCAAAAAAAGCATCTGTGCAATCACAAGATTCGCCACCCGATCATCAATCTGCTCCCCCAAGAAAATAATCCTATCGTTCAAAAGCCTCGAATAAATATCGAAAGCCCTCTCCCCCGACGGAGTCTGCTCAATCACCGTCGGCACCAAATAATTCATCACCTTACTCATAATACTCCCATTATAGCACATCCTTAGCAATTCACCAACTAAAGTGCCAATCCAAACCCCACTGCCAACTATGCTACAATAAATACATAGGCCGATAGGTCTTGTCATTTTAGCGATATGGATTAATAATCCCGAGACGATCATCAACTTGATGGTTGAAAATGTTTTTCTTGTCTCCGGCCAGTCGCCTTGTCGTTTACCCTGGGTGGTCGGGGGCCAACGCCAATTCGTTCCAGTCTGGCAATTCATGGTTCATACATAGCGACCAGTCGGGGCGGTAGCGCCGCTAGGCTCTTTAGGAGTGAAGCCAAAATGACACTTTTGGCTGAACGGGTGTAGCATCGAAATTATTGTGGTCGTCATTCGCCCGTAGCCTCGCGGTAGGTAGCCCAAGAAGCACATGGTTTTACTAAGTCTTTGCGTATACCGACCGTAGCAAGAGCTGTCGCTCTTGCTACGCAGTATCGGTTTAGACGTATTACGCAGAGACGAGACTGTGGTCATCGCTAGCTATGACGTCTTGTGAGCCAAGAAGCTCACAATGACAAAAATCATACTAAAACAAACTGCACCCACATGGGCGAAGTTTATACACTACCTAAAGAACCCCTTTTTCTTACTTCGCTCAGATTGTATGCCACCAAATTTCTCCAAAAGCTCCTTCTGCTCACTATTAATATTCGTCGGTGTCGCTACTTTTATAGTAACAATATGCGCCCCACGATTCTCGCTCTGCAAATTCGGCGCACCATGCCCAGAAAGCTTAAAGTTCGTCCCGCTCTGCGTTCCTGCTGGCACCTTCATAGTCACCACCCCATCCACAGTCTCCACGTCAATCTCCGCCCCAAGCGCCGCCTGCACCATAGTTACAGTCTCCTCGGAAAGTATCAAGCTGTCCTCGCGCGTGAATTTCTTATGGGCCTTGACCTTGATATTTATATAAAGATCACCATTCTCCCCGCCACCCGCAATCGCCTCACCCTTACCCTTCATGCGAATTGTTGCGCCGTCATAAATCCCCGCCGGAACCTTGATTTTAATATCCGTCTTCTCCTTCACGAGCCCCTTGCCATTACAAACCACACACTTCTTCTCCGGAATCTTGCCACTCCCGCGACATTCCGGACATTCCTGCTGTTGTGAAATCGCCCCAAAAATCGTATTGACTGCCGTAACCACCTGCCCCGAACCCTTACATGTCGGACAAGTCTTAGTCCCGAACCCAGGCTCCGCTCCACTTCCCCTACAGTGCTTGCATTTCTCTTCACGATTCAAGTTGATCTCTTTGTCTGTTCCGAAAATCGACTCCTCAAAGTTGAGTGTTATCGTCGTCTCAATATCTCGCCCTCGTAGCGGCTGCCGCTTCCTGCGAGCACCTCCGCCAAAGCTTCCGCCCATTCCCTCGCTAAATCCAAAAAGCCCATCAAATATATCCCCAAAGTCAAACCGCACGTTCTGCCCCTGCCCACCGAATCCTGCAAATCCTTCAAACCCGCCCGCTCCCGGACCGCCTCCAGCGCCGCCAACTCCCGCATGCCCAAACTGATCATATCTAGCGCGCTTCTTACTATCCTTCAGAACCTCATAAGCTTCGTTTATCTCCTTAAATTCCGCCTCATCCCCACCCTTGTCCGGGTGGTGCTTCACCGCCAATTTTCTAAACGCCTTCTTTATCTCATCATCAGAAGCGCCTTTCTTGACTCCCAATGTCTCATAATAATCTCTTTTCGCCATACTATTCCTCCAGCACCGCTCTTATCATGACCCGCCTATCCAACGTATTCTCCCTCGTCAGCCACGTTCCCGTACAGCTAATCAGATTAAGCCCTTTAGTTCCGCCATTCGCCACCTTCATCATCTCCCCCATATAATCATTCGCCTCATCAATACTCATAATATTCTTCTCCGCCACCACATACGTAAACTTCCGACCATCCCCCATTTCAATCTCAATCCGCGATCCCAAATTAAGATGCCCAAGCCTATCGAAAACAACGTCTGGGTAGTTTCCCCCGCCTCCGTGTCCGACCATCAGCGCTGCTCCCTCTCCTCCAGGTAGAGCACTATGTATAAACCACCCCACATCAAAGATGTTATTCGGCGCATCCACCGCCCCGTTCCGTATCCCAACTTCTATTACCCTTGCAAAAACCCCCAAGTCCGACACCCTGATGAACCTCGGCTTATTCGGCGCAACCCTATAGCTCGTAACCTGCTCCCACGAAGGGGCCTCTTCATCACCCGTCGTTACATTAGCCGGCAAAGCTATCCCGGCGCCATCCTCCGATGGAATCGAAAGTGGCGGCACCCTTCCTTCATGTTCCTTTTTCATCCTAGCCTCATTCACCATAATGGTCGCAATAGCTATAATAACCAAAGAGCCTGCGGCAATCCCGATAATCCTCATAACACCAACAAACCGCCTCATTTTCAGCCCGCTCCTGCCATCATTAACCTGCTTAATCTTACCCCCGATCATATTCAACCTAAACCTCGTCGTACGTTATCATAAGCGCCCTTGAATCAATCTGGCGCAAGTTCTCGAGAGCCACTGTCGCGATAATGAGAAGCCCCGTACCCGAAAGCGTCAAGCTTCCCGTGGTATCTTGTATCCCTGTGAATGTGTAAAGCAAGAACTCAACCACAAAAGGCAATATTGCCATAAGTCCAAGAGTAATTGACCCAAAAAGCGTCAATCGTCGCATAATCTTACTAAGATAATTAGCAGTATCCTTGCCTGGTCGTACACCAGCCACAAACCCGCCCTGCTTCTGCAAATTCTCCGCAATCTCGTCCGGAGTAAACACAATGCTCGTATAGAAATACGTAAACGCTACAACCAGCGCAAAGTACATCAACGGATAGAT
>WRLZ01000025.1 GCA_009777365.1 Candidatus Saccharimonadota bacterium
GTAAAGGCTAAGTTTTAACGCTTAGTCTTTTTTGGATAAAACTTAATCTTGAAAAGACCGAAGAATATCGATATTTCTTTCATTAAGACCTCCTTCCTTAGCTTCGTTAATGTCCTAGAAACACTATCTAACGAAGCCACGGCGACGGGTAGGTACCCGGCGTGGCCTAGCTAAATTAAAAGCCAAGAGCAAACAACCACCTCAAAATTCTAGTACACCTGGTGGGATATTACAAGCATAACCATGATGAAAACCTGGAATTTTCTGGGTGATACAGATGGTGGGAGGGGTGTTGTAAAAATTACAACATTTCGTGTGGATGGGAAAGTTATCCACAATAGTGTTGTAATTTCTACAACGTTTTTTGTGCTGATAGTGCTTGCAGGGTATAAGGTTGCTGTGGTAAAATAGAAGATAAGTAGGGGGCAAATAGGTAAATGAGTAGCCGTTTGGCGGATTATTTGAATAAATACCTTGATGGGGTTGCTGTGAGCGCTCCGGAGGTTCTACGTCGTTACGCGAACGATGGCAGTGTTTTGGATATTTCCCCCGAGGTCGTCGTGCAACCGGTAGGTACGACTGATGTTCGTAAGACTGTATTACTATCCAGCCAGTTGGCCGAAAAGGGCCTCAGGGTCAGTGTAACACCGAGAGGTAGTGGCTCGGACAAGACAGGTGCGGCTATAGGCGACGGGATCGTTTTGGATATGCGAAGATACATGAATCGTATCATTAGTGTCGATCCACGCCAGAGGTTGGTACACGTGCAGGCGGGTGCGACCATATCGGAAGTCAACAAGGCTCTTCAGCCACATGGACTGTGTTTGCCTTTGACTTTGATGGGATTTGAGAATCCAGAATTGAACGACCAAAATCACACAATTGGTGGTTTGATTGCCAATAATCTTGGCGGGCAGGCTCTGCCGCGCTTGGGGAGGTTGGTGGATTATTTAGTACAATTAGAGGTTGTTTTAGCGGATGGTTCGGTATATCATACGACGAGTCTTAGTGGGCGCAAGCTGAAGACTATTGGTGTCGAGACAACAAAAGGCAAGGAGGAGGCTCCGAGTTTCGCCGACAGGATCAATGCGGGCATGTATAAGTTTGTTCGGGAAAATTCGGAGGTTCTTGCGGAGCTTCGGGCTAGGAGAGTCGGCAATACGGGGTATCTATATGGCATGACACAAGTTGGGGATGCGGAGAAGTCGCTGAACTTGATGCCGCTGTTTCTTGGGTCGCAGGGGAGTTTGGGGGTGATTACGGAAGTGATTTTGTCGGTTGATTACCTTGGGCCTTCGCCGGATCTGATGGTGGCGAAGTTTGATAATGTCAAGCAAGCTTTGGCCTTTGCGGGCGATGCGCTTAGCGAGAATCCGTCGATTCTTAATTTGGCAGACGGGAGGCTGTTTGCGGAGGCTGGGAAGAGCGGGAAGAGCTTCTTGCCGCTTGGAGGGCTTCCTGATAGCACTTTGGTGATGTTGGTTGGGTTTGATGATTCCAGTGCGAAGCATCGACAGAAAAAGATACGTAATTTGTCAAAGATTCTCACGAAGAATGATATTTCGTATGTCAGTTCGCTTCGGCAGGAGTTTAACGAGGAATATTTCAATAGTATCTTGAAAGCGGCATTGAACAGGGTTGAGCGCAATACGGTGCAGGCGCCGATTTTGGATGGGGTGATTGTGCCATTTCAATCGGTGGAAAAGTATCTGAATGGGTTGCCGAGACTGGAGAGGCTTCTTGATAATAAGCTGATGGCGTATGGGTCGCTGATTACGGATCTTTGGACGGTGCGGCCAGAGGTGGATTTCACTGGTGCGGATAAGAGGCCGATTCTTCGGTTGGCGAGAGAGTATGGCAGGTTTGTGTTGGAGTGTGATGGGATTTTGGCGGGAGAAGGTGGAGAGGGGCGAGTTAAGGCGGTTTCGAGTTTGGTGAGGAGGAATGATTTTGCCGATAGTGTGGATAGGTTTGTCAAGAAGCAGTTTGATCCTAGGGGGATTATGAATGCTGGGGTGAAGCAGACTATCACGGTTGATCAGGTTATGGAGCAGATTAGGAGAGATAATGATTTTGGGATAATGGAGTTGTAGATATTGCTAAAACCTTTGCGCGACAAGTTGTTCATAAGTGTGCGCTCCAGGCCGCTAGGCCAAGTCATACCCACTTATGCCCAATTGTCGCGCTGGTTTTTCAATAGGACAACAAAAATGTCCCAGCATATTGCTGAGACAAGTTTGTTCAATGAATCGTGAGGTTGTTAGGGGTCGAAGTGTCGCCAGTCGGCTTGGCGGAAGATTTGGGTTGCCCAGCTTCGGGCGAGTTCGGGGTTGGTGCCTTTTAGGAGATGGACCTCGAGGATCCAGGCGACTTCGCCGACTAGCTCGATGGTTAGTTCTTGGCGGAGGCGGTTGTACTCCCTGCTGACTTCTGGGTCGACAGGTAGGCTAGTCATGCCCTGAGACAGCATTTCTTGGCCAGCTTCGCCGAACATTTCTACGAGTAGTTCTTCTGAGGCTTGGTGCGTATTGACCCATGCCTCTTCGACTTTTCTCCGAGCTGTGGCGCCGGTTGCCAGGTTGTTTTGGCGACAAAATTCGTCATCAAAATAGAGCTTGGCTACTGTGTCGATGATGGCCTCGAAGGAAAAGTCGTCGCCGTGCAAGCTGATGTGTACGTCTTTGACGGCTCCGTTGAATTGGAGTGGGCCTGTATCTTCCAGAGCGCCTAGGGGCGGGTCGGGGAGGAAAGAGGCCTTTGTGCCAAAGAGTGCGACAAGTGCGGTTGCGATTACGTCGTCGCCATAGTTGAAGCCGAGGCTGTCGGGCTTGGACATGGGGTGACGGGATACGGCTATGAACCTGGCGATATTCTCGACATGTTCGTTGCTGATCCGTTCGGAATAAGTCCAAGTTCCCCCTTCGCTCCTTAGGTCTGTGCGTAAGAGGATTCCGTTCGGGAACAGGCCTTCGCCCAGGGTTGGCCACTTGATTGGCTCTGGGCTTGGTCTTTCGGTTGGTGCTAGGGTGGTGAATGTCGCGTCAGATGGTGTCGAACTTGCCGCGTGGACTTGATCGACGCTACTGATGGCGACGCTTCGGTCGTCGATGTTTGCCATAATCATCACGAAGATCACCAGCACCACGAGTGCGAATGCGGGTATTGCTACGGGTAGGGACTTGCGGATTTTTCTGGACATTATGCTTCCTCCTTTTTTAGTTCGACACCAGTCGACTTATTCGCAGTAATACTATACCTTTACTTTTTTATTCACGATATTAAGGTACGTGTAGAGCCGATTATATCATACTCGCCCTCATTTGTCAAGGTTTTTGACAATTTTTGGCGATTTTGCGGGTGAAAGTTTATGGGAACAGTAGCGCGGGGAAAACAAAAGCCCTTGGCGGGGCTTTGTTTAGATTGAAGTAGAGGTTGGTTTAGTCTTGTGGGTGTGGGGCGACTTGGGCGTAGAGTTGCTCTGCCCAGGATGCACGACGGGTCGTGCTGGCGCCTTTCTCGAAGCGGGCATTGAAGATTCTTGCGACTTCGGCGGCGCTGGGGGCGGCTTCAAGATCGCTGAGGAGCTCGGGGATATTATCCCATGGGAACACTGGCGTCAGCAGGTCATCCCAACGGCCGCTGAGGATGTCGAAGATGAACTGGTTTTGGGAGTCCATGTCTTCGCCATAATGCATCGAGAGAATTTGCCAAAGGACAGTGGTCTGGCCGTTGTAGAGTAGGAGGACTTGCCACATTCCCCGGTAGGGGCTGTTGGCGTCCTGTGGCCAGATGCGGAATGAGACTTCTGTGCCCCAGTTTCCGGCTAGGCCGCAAGCGACTTTGAGCGATATGCCTCGGTCGGTCCACCATGTTAGGAATTGGCAGATGTTTTCGTGTTGCCAAGTCTCGATGGGTAGGCCGTCGATGACGATGCGGTCGGGTATTACGAATACGGGTTCGGGCGGGTAGTTACTCTCTGGGGGTACCTCTAGTTCGGCGACTATTTCGGAATAGTCGCCATTATTGACTTCGATCAATAATGGCGGCATTGGCCCGTATATTGGTCCGTGATAGTCTTGGTGTTCCAGGTGTTGGTACTTTGGCTCTTCATAGGTGGCGTCTTCGATGTTGAGTTCGGATGAACTCGCTTCCCTGGTGTCCTCTATGGTTTCAGGTCTTGGTTCGGCTCCCAGAATGAAAGCTGTCAACATAACGAGTACTACAATCGTTACTGTCAACCATAATAGCGGTTTAAGACGTATCCTGCGCTTTTCGCTACGTGTCATAACGACCTCCTTAGTTTTTTTAACCTCTAGTTAATTTGCAAGGTTCAAATTTCGTCTCACGGCTTCTGCCATAAGTAATGGAACAGAATGCCCATTATATGTATTATATCACAAGTTGTCAAATTTGTCAATAGAAATGGCAAAAAAAGTGGTGGTTTTGGGGTGAAAAGCTGGGGATTACAGTAGTGGGAAAAGCTTTGGCTTGACTTTTTTTGTAGGCTGCATTCGGCGGGTCAAAAGTGTGATTTTGACCCGCCTACTAAAGGGCCTCCGCTTACGCTTCGGCAGCTTCGCTAAGCTCTCATGGAGTCTTTACTTAGAGGGCCTGCGGCAGCGGCAGGGCCGCTATATTTGACATTTGTTATAACTTGTGATATCCCTGCTTTGCAGGCATATCACGGCCTTGCCTCAAAAGTCAAGAGAAATCAAGCTTTCTCTTGACTTTTTCGCTGCGTTGTGATATAATGAGGGTGTATTGTGCCCTAGGGCATTGTTTTTGTTGAAGAACAAAAACAATGTAGGCGTAATTGTAGCTTAAAATTTTGGCTAATTAGTAGATTCTATGATTTGTTGCGGCGGGTAGAGGGTTATTCTCGGGGGAGGATGGTTTTCTACCCGCGGCAATGCCGTGAAGGGTAAAAATAAAACTAAAACGGAGGTCATGGAATGAAAAGAATCCTTACTGAGGAGCTCCTCAACGATGTCGCAAAGGTGGCACTAGACAGGGCGCTCGAGCCATTTATGGAAAGGGAGCCTATTCCGCCGAGCGCGATGGTGCATATGGGTTTTGCCAGTGGCAGGCCTATTATGACCGATGCCGACCAGGATGACAGGGTTGATGAATTTGCGAAGCGATTTGCTTACGCCCAAATGAGCGTAGCGGTTCGGCAAACCAACTTCTTCGGCGACGACAAAGACATGTTTGAGTTTTGCGTCGATACGAACGATTCGCTATTTGTACGCACGTGCGTGATGAGGCGGAAAGTTACGCTTGATGAGGACAACGATTTTGTGTTGATGATAGCCTTGGCTATTATGGACAAGGAAACATTGCATGAGTATGATTCAATCGTAGCCGCGTTGGATGCGGCGCAGAAGGTTTTGGAAGAGGCGTATTCTGCGGCTGAAGACGAGCCGGAAGGCGAATGCAGGTGTGGGTGCCTGGTGGCGGATATTCTTGGGGCGATAGGTTCGTTTTCGGATTTCGTAGGTAGCGATAAGGGCGGCGAGTTGTACAAAGCGTTGCAAGATGGCTACGGAAATTTCCTTGAGCAGGGGGATGCGAACCAGGAATAGGCGGATTAGCTAAAATTATTATATAATCTCGGTCCCACAGTAATCAGGGGCCGATTTTATTTTGTGGTTATTATGACTTCTTGATTTTCTTGAGGCTGATGGCGATGCCGCCGCCGGAGGCCATGAAGATTGGGAGGAGGGTGTCGCGTGTGACGGTTTCGGTTTTGATCTCGAAGCCGTATGGGTTGTCGCGGTAGCTGGCGTCGTGGGTGTCGCTGTAGAGGGTGGCGAGGTATTCGGCGCCGTCGTCCAGGAAGTCGAGGTTGAGGGTGAAGTTGCGGGGGTTCTCGTTGGTGAGGCCGCCTATGAACCAGTCTTCGCTTTCGCGGTCCTTTCTGGCGATGACTAGGAACTCGCCGATTTCGCCGAGGAGTGGTTTGGATTTGCTGAAATTGAGCGGGACGTCTTGGATGAAATGGAAGGCGGGTTTGATGACTTCAAAGCCGTTTTGTTCTTCGAAATATTGCCAAGGACGATCGGCGACCATGACCATGCCGCCATGCCAGACGCAGATGTAGAAGGCCAATTGTCGAGCAAGGGTTGAGGTGGTGCGGCGCAAATAATTAGTCATGTCAAAGAGGCCGGGAGTCATATCGAAGCCGCCAGCCAGACCGCGCGTGAAAGGGATGATGACAAAGTGTTCGGGGGTGATGCCGCCGCCTTCGTATTCTTGGCCGCGGGCGCCTTCGCGGGTGAGGAGATTGGGGAAAGTGCGTTCGATGCCAGTGCCTTTGATTGGTTCATGAATATTGAGGCACATGCCGTACTTTGCCGCGAGTTCGGTAACCATTTGGTAGTGGTTGACGCCGAATTGGGAGTGGTGGAACTCGCCGTGGGTGTCGTGGAAGCTGTGGCTGTTCATGCGGGCGCCGACGTAGCCGAGTTTGATGTATTTGATGCCGAAGTCTCTGTAGTACTCGAAGGCGCGGGGGAGTTGGCGTTCGTAGTTGCGGACGGAGCCGGCGGTTTCGTGGTGGCCGACGATTTCGACGTTGCTGAGTCGGGCGTGGTCGGTGATTTTTTTGATGTCGAAGTCGGGGGTTGGGGTGGTGAAGTCGAATTTGTCGCCGTTGTCGACCCATGAGCCGTCCCAGCCTCTGTTCCAGCCTTCGATGAGGAGTCCGCTGATGCCGAGGCGACGGCAGTAGTCGATGTATTCTAGGGCGTGTTCGGTGGTGGCGCCGTGGCGGTCGCCGGTTGCCCAGGTGTATTCTCCGACGAACATTGCCCACCAGATGCCGAGGAACTTGAGGGGCTTGACCCATGAGAAATCTTCGCGAGGCGGGTCGTTGAGGTTTAGGACCATGCGAGAGGTGAGGAGTTCGGTGGAGGTGTCGCCGACGATGATGGTTCGCCAAGGGGTGGTCCATGGGAGCATGATGTGTGCCCTGGATCCGTCATAGAGTGGGGTGATGTCGGTCTTGAAGCGGTTTTCGGCGGTGAGCTTTAGGGTCATGGCACCGTAGTTGTAGAGGGAGGCTTCGTGGATGGCGGCGTATTGGCCGTTGGGGGTCTTGAGGGTGAGGGGGGTGTGGCGGAAGCTTGGTAGGCTGCCGAGGTGGTGTTTTTCGTAGAGGTATTCGTAGCGGTCGGGTTGGTAGGCGGGGATGGACCATGTGGCGCTGTTTAGGTCGAAGTTGAACTCGGTGAGCTCGTCTTTGATGATCCATTCGTTGTCGAGGCCGGAGGGTTGGATTGGGAATTCGTAGCGGAAGGCGAAGCCGTCGTCGAAGGCGCGGAAGCGAAGGGTCAGGATGCGTTCGTGGCCGCCGGTTTCTTCGAGGTAGATGGCGATTTCGTTGTATTTGTTGATGATGGAGTCTTCTTCGCCGACGATGGGTTTCCAGGTTTCGTTAAAAGATTTTCGCATGACGCGGATGATGCGGAAGCCGTGTTTGAGGGGGGCTTGGTTGGTAAATTCGAAGCCGAGGCGGGAGGTGTTGATGAGGCGTTTGTTGTCGCGTTCTGCTCTGTAGGTGAGGTCGCTGTTTTTCAGGTGGAAGAATACCTTGCATCGTCCGTTTGGCGATTCGAGGGTTAGTTCGTCTGGTATGTTCCTGTTTCGGGTGAATAGTCGAAAAAAATTAGAAAATATGCCCATGTAAAGAGTATAGCACAAGAATTTGCAATAACCAAAGCCTTGCCCCATCTTTCGCACTGCCGCTGACGAATTGTTGTAATTTTTACAACATGTTTGCCATGAGCAATCCACCTCGATGAACGGGTGTTTTGGATTGCCCTGGAAATGTTGGTAAAAATTACAACGTCATGCGGATGTGCTCAATCTGGGGCAAGGCTTTGATTATTGATACTACTGTGGAGTAGGAGTTTTGGGGGTGAAAAGGGGGCTTTTTGTGCTAAAACTATTGACTTTCTTGGCGACTTGTGCTATAATGGGGGTGTATACTGAGAAGAGTTTCCTCGGATCATGTATGCCAGGGGTGGCGGAGTGAATTTATACTGACGTGCAACCCCGCGGGGTTGTTATTTTTATTAATAAAAATAACAAAACTGTAACCTATTCTGAACCTTTATAATTGGGTTAAATAGATTAAAAAAACGGAGGTGGCTGTAATGCTGATTTGTGTCTTTACTGTTGTTGTAGGGCTTTTGTTGATGGCTATACTTATGATGGCCTTCAGGATGTTGAACATGAGTGAAAGGATCCAAAGTTTGAGGAGCGCGAATTTGCGCTTGAAGAAAACCATAGACCGGTCCAGGGGGGATTATTATGACCTGGAAATGGAGATGTACAAAGAGCTTCGGCGTTTGCACAAGGAGTATGTGTATTTTAGAAACAAGACGCATGCGCTTGAGTATGACTATGGGGTTTTGGAGGGAGATTGTGAGGCTTTGGAAAGAGAGAAGTTCCAGATAGTGGAGTTTTGCGGCAAGGTTTTGTTGGAGTATAACAGGGTTGCTGAACTGTATCTCAAGTTGAAAACGAGGTTCAAGGAAGTGGCCTGGGAAAAGCAATTGATTACTTTCTATTTTCAGAAGAATGAGGCTAAGATTTTTAGCTTTGGTAATGTGCCGAAGCCCTCGCCCGAGGAGCATGCTGCTTTTACTAGCGGTAAGAGTTTCGGGTATTCTGGGGATGGTGAGGAGGTGGAGATTATTGATACTCAACCTTTTTTGCTGTACTTGGCTAATGTCAAATGAGATTAACCCGATTATGTGTTGAACCCCGCTGGAGTACTGGCGGGGTTGGTCATGTCTATGGCCTAAGGAGTTGGGTGTCGGGCGGCGTTTCGCTTGACTTTTATACTGTATTATGATAGTATTAGGGGGATTTGATTGGAGCTTTACAGAATAAAGCTAGTTATTATTGAAGGCTCTTTCGTTGTAAGTGGCGTAGTTAAAGGGGAGGTGTTTATGTTGAGGGAGAAATGCAATGATTGCGGGATCCAAGACCGTTGTCCGGGGGTTAAGCTATGTCCTTTTTACTGGGGTAGTTCTTAGAGCCAGGATACAGAATAGTGACAGCTGATTCGTGAAAATAGCCCCCTATCCCGGGGGTTATTTTGCTTGGGCGAGTTGGTTGACTATTCTGATGGTATATGATATTATGGGCTCACGAGAGGGTGAGGGCGAGTTTTCGTGTGAGCCCTTCCGGAGGGGCTATTTGCCACAAGCAAATAGCCGAAATTTAGTTGAAGTTTATATAAGTTAATTCGGTGGTAGTTGATAAACTATGTTGCTCCTGGGGATTTATGGGTGTGTATCCGCGGCTTAATGGTGGCGGAAAAAATTAAAAGGAGGTGTAAGCGATGGTCGGCAATGGAATCAACTCTGCTCAAGGGGCGTTACTACAGGACGCTGCTAGGTGTGAAACCTGCAAGCTTTTTATCTTTTGTGATAAGAAGACGTGCCCGAGGTGCAAGGACTGCCAGGTTTTGGCGGAGCATGGTTGCAACGGGGTTTGTGTCAAGGAGATAATGGCGGCGAAGGATCTGAGCGGTATCGAGAAGATTTTGGCGTCAGTATCCAGTGGGTGAAAAACGGCCGGAGCGCCGAGGCGAATTAGCTTTAACCCCTGAATCCAGTTTTGTTGGAGGAGGGGGTTAGGTTTTTAGAAGGCTGCATTCGGCGGGTCAAAAGTGTGATTTTGACCCGCCTACTAAAGGGCCTTCGGCAGAGAACA